>CABQCB010000001.1 GCA_902462475.1 uncultured Oscillibacter sp.
GATCTTGTGATCAATGACGGCACCACGGTGCTGGGGGAGGCGTTTGAGGACTCCCTGGAGCACGGCGAGTACCGGATGAAGGGGCATGAGATCTATGTGCGGGCGGAGGTGACCGACAAATACGGGCGGACCGCCTGGACCAATCCCATTTATCTGGATCGGGACGAGGTGTGAGCACGGAGGGGAGGATACGGGATGGACAAGATCCTGGAGGCCCTGGCTGCGTTTGACAGCTGGCTGTGGGGAAACTGGCTGCTGTTTGTTTTGCTGGGAGTCGGTGTTTTGTATACGGTGATTTCCGGCTTTGTGCAGGTGCGACACTTTGGGTATATCCTTCGCAAGACCCTCTGGAACCCCATCCGCTACGGAGACCGGGACGCGGAGTCGGAGGGCAGCGTCTCCTCCTTTCAGGCGCTGAATATGGCGCTTGCGTCCTGCGTGGGCAGCGGCAACATCGTGGGTGTTGCCACGGCGGTTTTGGCAGGCGGCATGGGCGCCATCTTCTGGATGTGGGTGGCGGCCTTTGTGGGCCTTGCCACCAAGTACGGCGAGATCATCCTGGGGATGCTCTACCGGGTGAAGGACGACCGGGGGACCTGGATGGGCGGCCCCATGTACTACATCCGTGACGGGCTCCACGCGCCGTTTCTGGCGCTTTTGTGCGCGCTGTTCATGGTGGTGCAGATCATCGGGGGAAACTTCATCCAGTCCAATACCATCAGCGGCGTGATGAAGGATACCTTCCGTGTCTCGCCGGTGGTCACGGGCGTGGTGCTGACGGTTTTGATTTTCACGGTCTCCGCCGGCGGACTCAAGCGCTTTGCCCATGTGGCCCGGAAAGTGGTGCCCATCATGGCGGGCATGTATGTGATCAGCGGGCTTTTCATCATCCTCATCAACATCCGCGCCGTACCGGGCGTGCTGGCGGATATTTTTGCCGGCGCATTCGGCCTGCGGGCCGTGGGCGGCGGTGTGCTGGGCAGTATGCTGATTGCCATGCAAAAGGGCGTTGCCCGCGGACTGTACTCCAATGAGGCCGGTGAGGGTTCCGCGCCGGTGCTTCACTCCGCCGCGGAGGTGGATCACCCGGTGGAACAGGGGCTCACCGGCGTGACGGAGGTATTTCTGGATACCTTTGTCATCTGCACCATCACGGGGCTGGTGCTGGGGGTCACCGGTGTGCTGGACAGCGGACTGCCCGGCGAGGTGCTGGCACTGTATGCCTTTGCCAGCGTGTGGGAGCCGCTGCGGTATGTGCTTACCATCAGCCTGCTGCTTTTCTCGGGCACGTCCCTCATGAGTCAGTGGTATTTCGGCTTTGTGGGATTGAACTACATCTTCGGACGCAATGTGGCGGAAAAATTCAAATATGTGTTTCCGTGCTTTTGCATTTTGGGTGCCGTCCTCACCAGCGAGGCGGTCTGGACCATCCAGGACATTGCCCTGGGACTGCTTACCATCCCTAATCTGATCGCCATGCTGTGCCTGTGGCCCAAGGTGCGCGCTGCCACCAAGGAGTATTTTTCCGGTATGCGCAAGCCGTAAGACCGCCTTGCAGTCCGTGGAGGCGGAATGACAAAAAGGAGCCTGCCCTTATGGGCAGGCTCCTTTTGCAGCCTTGGAGTTTACAGCAGGGGACCGTAGCTGCGCTTGAGCTGGTGCAGGCGCTGGAGGGACGCCGTTGCCCGGGGGCCCAGCTGCTGGGTCACTGCCACCACCAGAGCGTCCAGCAGGGCGGCGGGGGCGGACATGGAGTGGTACTCCTTTTCCTCACCCCGGTAGGCAAAGAGGGTGATATCAGCCTGCTCCTGGGGCGGGATGCAGGTGCGGCTCACAAAGGCCAGGGTCCGGCAGCCCGCGCGCCGGCTGTGCTCCAGGAGGACGCGTCCCTCCCGGGAGAGCTTGGAAAAGCTGAACATGACCGCAAGATCTCCCTCCCCGGCCTGGGACAGCCCCTCCAGCATCTCCGATCCGCCGGAGGGCAGCACCAAGACCCGCAGCCCCAGCCGCCGCAGGCGGAAAGCCAGCATCTGGGCCAGGGGCGCGGAGGCGTTTTTGCCGTGGAGGAAGATCTGCCGGGCGGCAGCGATAGCCTCCACGGCCCGGTCAAACTCCGCCCGGTCCAGCTGCCGGGCGGTCTTCTCCAGATACAGCTGCTGACGTTCCAGCCACGCGGCGGGGGAAAACGCATCCTCCCGGGACAGGGTGCCCGCCATTTTGACCGCCGGGCCGGAGGCCTGCTCCATGACCAGGCTTTTGAGGTCTTTAAAATCGGTACAGCCCACGTGCCGGGCAAACCGGGAGACGGTGGCGTCCGACAGCTCCAGGCGCTGGGCCAGCTGTCCGATAGACAGGAACAAAAAGGTATCCGGGTTGGTGTTGATATAGTCCAGGATCTTCTGTTCCGCCCGGGTCAGCTCCCCGGGGGACAGGGGCAGACGCAGTTCCATAGGGTCCTCCTGATGATTTGGCGCTAAGACGCGTCTATGCGGTGGCGCCTTTGGTGAGAATGGAGACGTAGTCCCCGCCCAGGGCGTGGATCTCCTTGAGAGAGCGCTTCAAAAGGCAGGCGGTGCGCACCTGAGCGGCGGCGGTGTCCGAGATCTGGATCTCATAGCGCCCTGCCTCCATCTCCTCCCGCAGGGCGGAGATGGACGTGCAGGTGCGCTCCAATACGGTGGTGACGCAGCCGTACTGCACCGCCTGATGGGTGTCGCTGCCGGAGACCACCGGGATGCGGAGAAGCTTTCCAAGACCGTAGGTCAGCGTCTCCGTCCGGGCCCGGTCCAGGGCCAGGTCCTTGCCGTTGAGGTCCAGGAAGTCCAGCCGCTGCAGCTGCGTCTGGGGCAGCTGCGGCACATGGCCGCCGGGGCGGTAGGGGTGGGCACAGCCCACCAGCACCGGGTAGCCTTTCAGCAGATCCAGCAGCGACGCGAAGGGGAGAAGCTGCCCCTTCTCCTTGTGGGGCTCCAGGCGGCGGTTCAGCTCCAGGATGGCCTCCAGCGGGCCGATGGAGAGGATGTGTCCGCCCTCGGCCACGTCGGTCTCCATGCCCGGAAAGATCCGCAGGCCGTTGGGCAGCTCCAGCACATCCTCCCGCCGGCAGCTCACCGAAGCCAGGTAGCCGTAGAGCTGGTCAAAGTGCAGCGTGTTGAAATGCTCCGTCAGGCACAGGGCGTCCAGCCCGGCCCGGCGGGCCTCACCGAAGAGCCAGTCAGTGTAGACGGTGGAAAAGGGAAGCTTTTTGGCCAGCTTCCCGTGGGTGTGAAAATCAAGGCGCAAGGAAAGACCTTCTTTCAAAGCAGGGTGGAGCACAGCGTGGACAGAGCCATCCACAAAGCGGACAGCGCCAGAAACAGCAAGTCGTTGCAGGTCACCTTCAGGGCGGCAAGCCGGAGCTTTTTCACCGCCTTGCTGGACGCGGCGTAGCGGTAGCCCCGCAGCTCCAGGGCCTCCACGGTGGTGCGGGAGCGCTTGGCGGTGTTGAGCATCAGGGGGTAGAAGGACTCCATGATGATCTTCACCTGATAGATGAGGTAGCGCACCTTGCCCCCAAAGGTGTCGTGGGCGGGAGGGTTGCCCCGCAGACGGTAGGAAAGGAGCACATTTTGAAATTCCTCCATGAGCATGGGCAGCATCCGGTAGGCGTAGGAGATGGAAAAGCTCAGCCGCTCCGGGCAGCCGTACCACATGAGGCCGTTGGAAAGCCGGTCCGGGTCCAGGCCGGAAAAGACAGTGATGGAGGCCAGGGAGACGGTGGCCACCTTCAGCGTCAGCACCAGCAGCGGCACGGCGGCCGCGGCGCTGCCGCCGAAGAGGAGCGTGACCACGAACAAATAGCCTGTCTGGGAGAACACGCCCACGGCGAAGAGGAAGAGCACCAGACCCGCCACCTGGGCCAGCAGGGTGGTGACCATGACCAGCAGGAAGCTGCCCAGCAGGAAGGGCAGGTCGCTGACGAACCAGGGCACCACGCCGAAAAACAGGTACCATCCGATCAGGATGCGGGGGTCCAGGGCGGCGATCACCGTGTCGTCGTTGCCGTAGGCGTTTTTGAGCACCTGGCTGCGGAGAAAGTCCATGGAGAACTTGTCCAGGACGTTTTCTGAAAGCCGGTTCATCATGTGTTCCATGGGTGCGCCTCCTCAAAGCGGTCCACAAATTCATCAATGGTGTAGCACAGGGCGTTTTCATCCAGCGCCCGGGCCATGGTAAAGATCTCCGGCGGGCGGATGCCCACCAGTGCGGCCAGGTCGGAACGGGAGAAGATCTCGTCCCGGCTGCCGTCCGCCACCACCTGCCCGCCCCGCAGCACGATGATCCGCTCTGCCCACTGGCACACCAGCTGCATGTCGTGGGTGGCGATGACGGCGGTGCGGATGAGGTCCTTCATGTCTTCCAGCACCGTCAGGATCTCCCGGCGGGTGGCGATGTCCAGGTTGGCGGTGGGCTCATCCAGCAGCAAAATGCCGGGCTCCAGCGCAACGCCGATGGCCAGGCTCGCCCGGCGCATCTGGCCGCCGGACATGAGCCGCCCGTCCCGGTCTGCAAGCTCCCGGAGCCGGAAGTGCTCCAGCAGGGCGTCCGTGCGCGACTGCCAGTCGGCAACGCCCCGCACCTGCATGGCATAGGCGATGTCGGCGCGGATGGAGTCCTTGATGAACATCTGCTCGGGATTTTGATACACCAGGGAGATCTGGCGGGACAGGTCCTCCGCCTTTTTCTCCCCAATGGGAGCGCCCAGCAGGGACACCGTACCGCTCTGGGGACGCAGCAGGCCCACCATCATTTTCATGAGCGTGGATTTGCCTGCGCCGTTGGAGCCGATGAGCGCCACCTTTTCCCCCTCCCGGATCTCCAGATCCAGCCCGTCAAAGACGGTGCGGGGAACTCCCTTTACCGAGCGGTAGGAGAGGGAGACGTTTTGGAAGGAGGCGGCGGCGGGGCCCTCCGCCCTGTGGGTGGGAACGGCGGGGACGGGGCGGTAGGTGAGGCGGGAAAAGGCCTGCGTCCCCTCGGCCACCGTGGTGGGCAGGGGCGCATCGGCCGGCAGCCGTCCGGCCCGGCGCAGGCGGTGGGCCGCCTGGGTCACCTGAGGCGGGAAGATGCTGCACGATTCCAGTTCCTCCACATGCTGGAGGGCCTGCACCGTGGGCAGCATCCACCGGACCTGACCGTCTTTCATCAGCAGCACGTGCTTGCAGTAATCGGCGATGTACTCGGTGTGGTGCTCGATGACGATGATGGTCTTTCCATGCACCTCGTTGAGCTGACGCAGCACCTCGTAGATCCGGTCGGCGTGCATGGGGTCCAGCTGGGCGATGGGCTCGTCCAGGATCAGCACGTCGGGGCTGAGGGACACCGCGCCGGCTAGGGCCAGCAGATGAGTCTGGCCGCCGGACAGCTGCCAGATGTACTCCTCCTCCCGGCCCTCCAGGCCGCACTGGCGCAGCGCCTGCCGGCCCCGGGCAAGATAGTCGGCAAAGCCGTAGTTCAAGCAGGCGTAGGAGGCGTCGTCCAGCACGGTGGGCCGGACAATCTGGTTTTCAAAGTCCTGATAAACGTAGCCCACCTTCTGGGCCAGGGCGCCCACGTCGCTTTTCAGGGTGTCCAGGCCCTCCACCTGCACCTGCCCCTGGAAGTCCCCGGTGATAAAGTGGGGGATCAGTCCATTGAGCACTTTACAAAGGGTGGACTTCCCGCAGCCGTTGTTTCCAACGACTGCCAGGAAGTCCCCTTTTTCGATCTGAAGCGAGATGTCCTTGAGGGTGGGGCAGGCGGCGCCCGGATAGGTGTAGGTCAGGCTGTGGATCTCAACCGCGTTCATATCAGCAGGCCATGTTCCTTTCCCCGTTCTTTTTCATGACCAGCAGGATGACCACGGCCAGCGCGGCGGCGGCAGCCATGCCCACGGCCATGGCGGTGCCGCTCTCGGCCCACTGGGCCTCCCAGTCGATGAGGGACATGCCGGCGGTGGCGGCCAGCTCAGCCACCACGGCGCACACAAAGCCGACGGCACACACGGCGATGGCCTTGGGGCTCAGTCCGGCCACGACACTGTCGGCGGTGCGGGGCGCCATGCCCAGCAGCGGCTCGATCTTGCCGTACAGCCGGGGCACCAGGTACAGCGTGGGCAGCAGGCAGAACAGGATGCCGGAAAAGAGCAGGTCGTTGCAGAAGGCGAAGCCCTCGGTGGCAAAGACGCTCTCGGGCAGTCCCTCCACCGCTTCAAAGTCCTCCACGGCGAACTGCACCTTGGCGATATCCACAATGGTGCCCATGAGCAGCTGAGCGGCGGTGCCGGTGATGGCGGCCACGCCTACCGTCAGGCGGTTTTTGGGGTCCTTCACCAGCCGCCCGGCGATGTACACGCCGATGGTGACGGTGAGGAACTTCTCCAGCTCGCCCAGGCCGCCAAACTGGCCCAGCATGATCTCGCTGAACACCAGCTCGCCGGTGGCGGCGCCCAGGGCCGCGGACAGGGGGTCAAAGAGCATGGCCAGGGTCAGGGGGATGAACAGGAAATATTCCACGGACAGCTCCACCAGGCCGATCTGGAACTTGGGGATCAGCTCGGTGAACAAGGTGGCCAGCCCGTACAGGGACATGGACAAAACAAAGACCATCAGCTTTTGAGACTGCGTGGCAGCATTCTTTTGCACGGTACTCATACGAAAATTCCTCCCATTTTTTGATGCGCTTTTCTCGCATGGTCACAGTGTAGCAGGGGAGGTGTAAAAACATCGTACACGACATGGTAAAATGTAAATAAATTTTCATCAGGCTGTGGCCGGGGAGTGAGCGAATGGAGGCAAATCCGACGCTGACAGGCCTTGACGGATGTGCTATTATCAGCACAGTGCCCCATCACGCAACGGAGGAGAGGAACTGCAATATGGATTTTGAACGGGTCTGCCTGGATACCTGGGCGCGAAAGGAACACTTTCTCCACTATTTTTCCCAGGTGCCCTGCACGTACAGTCTGACCACCAAGCTGGATATCACGCCCATCATGGAGGCAAAGCTCTACCCCACCATGCTCTACCTCATCGCCCGGGCGGTCAACCGGTACCCGGAGTTCCGCATGGACCTGGACGGGGACGGCAACCCGGGGACCTACTCCGTCGTGCATCCGTGCTATACGGTGTTTCACCGGGACGACGAGACGTTTTCCAGCATCTGGACGGAGTATACCGAGGACTACGGTGCCTTCTGCCGGGCTTACGAACAGGACCTGGCACAGTTTGGGAACAACCATGGCATGATGGCAAAGCCGGACGCTCCGGCCAACACGTTCCCTGTGTCCATGCTGCCCTGGGAGAGCTTCGACGGCTTCCAGCTGAATCTGCAAAAGGGATACCGCTATCTTCTGCCCATTTTCACCATGGGCAGATACACCCGGGACGGGGAGCGGTATCTGCTGCCCCTGTCCATCCAGGTCCATCACGCGGCCTGTGACGGCTTTCACGTCTGCCGGCTTCTTGCCGCCCTCAAGGAAATGATCGCCGATCACGAGCGTATCTTTTCCGGCGGCCAAGGGAAGTGAGCGCGCTCTGCCGGGCGCAGAAAAGAAAATATACAAAAAGAGCCTGTCCCAAACGGGACAGGCTCTTTTTTCACCGCAGGCGCCTGCGGTAATCAGACGATGTTTGAGGGGTCTACCTTGGAGCAGGGAGGCGCTTCAGGGCTTCCGTATACCCAGTGGGTGATACAGGGTTCGTCTCCGATCTTGCGGTAGCTGTGGGGGGAATTGGCACTGATATAGATACAGTCGCCGGGATTGAGAATATAGGGGATCTCGTCGATGGTAAGCTCCAGCTGACCGCAGACGACAAAACCGATCTCATCGGCTACATGGGGCGTGGAGACGTGCTGCAAACAGTCGCTGATGGTCATCACAACGCCGCTCATTTGATGTTTGCCCTCGGTGGTGGCTTCATAAAGATAACCGTCGTTTCCGAAGATCAGCCTGCGATCCTCTTTCCGCACCAAGACCTGGGTGGAGTCCAGTTTCAGGATCAGGTCACTCATGGTGATACCGAAAGCCTCACAGATCAAATTGAGATTTGCCACAGTTGGACTGGTCAGGTCGCGCTCCAACATGCTTAAGTAACTGACGGAAAGACCTGTGGAATTGGACAGCTCCTGTAAGGTGATCTTTTTGCGCCGTCGATACTGCTTGATGATTGCGCCAATGTTATGTTCACTCATAAATATCCCTCAATCCACTCAGGAGTTATAAAGGAATCCTGATCTATTTATGATACACGGTAAATGGGAGATTTGCAAGTATACCGGCGTAAAATTCTAAAATTATAAAAAATTTATTTTTCCTTTTATAAAAAAATGCGAGTAAAATCTCATAATGCACAATAATAATTTGTAATTTTGTGATATAAATCAATTGATAAGACACTAAATGAGGATATATTATATAAATACACCAAATAAAATTTTAAATTTAAAAAAATAAATTTCTAAAATTATAGAAAGGAGGAGCGAGCATGCCGCATGTTACGGTCAGAGGGATCCCAGAAGAAACACTTGCAAAAATTTCGCATCCGCTGAAAGACGTGGTGGTGAAGGCAGCGGACACCAATCCGGACTACGTGAAGATATTTTATTCTCCCGTCAAGCGGGTTGATGAGCCGGAAGAAGTGGCGGTAGACGTGTACTGGATGCACAGACCCCAGGAACTGTGCGATCAGGTGTCCGCGGCGGTTACTGAATTCATGCACCGGCAGGGACATGAGTTCGTGCAAGTCACATTCACAGAGTTCCCGGGGAACCTGTTTTATGAAAATGACGTGCATTATTGAACGGAATCAAAAGAGAGGGCTCAAAAGAAAGGAGAACTGAAGAGATGTTGAAAAAAGCGTTTTCTCTTGCCATGGCAGCGGCTATGAGCTTTTCGCTGGTTGCCTGCGGATCGTCCGGCGACAAGGAGAGCTCGCAAAGTGCGGACCCCAGCTCGTTTGAACCCATCGTTTTGAAGTTCGGAAATCAGCACCCCACAGACTCCATCGCGTCGGAGGCGGACCGGCGGATCTGCGACGCCATCGCGGAAGCTACGGAAGGACGCGTAACAGTGGAGCTCCACACAGACAGCTCCCTGGGCGATTACACCAGCATCTTTGAAGAGGTGATGATGGGCACCATCGATATGTGCCACATCACGGCGGTGGAGACTTACGACGCACGGATGTCCGGCGCCATGCTGCCGTATCTGGGCTCCAACTACGAAGAACTGGCCAAGGCATATGATCCCGACAACTACCTCTATCAAACGGTCTATGAAGTGGCCCAGGGTCTGGGGATCCATACCTTCGGCTTCTTCTGCGAAGGCTTTTCCGGCGTCGGCGTGTCCAAGGAGCTGACCAATGCCAATGTGCCCGGCGCTGATAAGGGCGCCATTGTCAGAATCCCTGGACTGGACAACTTTGCACTGGGCGCCAAGGACCTGGGCTTCCGCACTTCCACCATCGCTTATTCGGACACCTACACGGGCATCCAGACGGGCTCAGTGGACGGCTGGGTCGGCGGCCCTCCTAACCTGAACTACCTGTATTTCCGTGATGTGATCGATTACTACTATCACTACATGCTGACGCAGGAAGCCACGCAGATCATGATGAGCGAGAAGACCTGGCAAAAGCTGCTGCCTCAGGACCAGGAAGCCATCGACAAGATCATCAAGGAGGAGTGCGCCAACAGCTTCCAGCTGGCTGCAGAGGACGATGCAAAATATATGCAGATGATGGCGGATGAGGGCATCACCATCGTGGAGTTCACGGACGAAGAGCGCGCTGCCATGGCAGAAAGCTGCCGCACCAACGTGTGGCCTCAGCTTGCGAAGAATACCTCTCAGGAGTTCCTGGACAACATTCTCGCCAGTCTTGAGTAAAGCTGCGGCTTATTCGTGGGGCAACGACTTTTTTGGGTCGTTGCCCCTGCCATTCAGACAGAAAGGGGCGGCTTATGATTAAAAAACTTGATGATTTTTTGGAGAAGATCGAAAACTGGATCCTTGTCATAACGGGTATTGCGGTCTGCGCGCTGATTTTTGTCAATGCGCTCATGCGCTATGTGCTGAAGGCCGATTTCTATGGCAACGAGGAGATCATCCTGTACTGCGCGTTCTGGCTTTACTTTATGGGGAGCTCCCTTGCGGCAAAAAAGCGCACGCATATCAACGCCGATATGATCAGCATGTTCAGCCACAACCAGATGGTGATCGCAGCCTTCCACTTTGTCAAGGACGTTGTCAGTCTGGTGATGGCTGCCATCGCAACATATTGGAGCTTCAATTACGTGCTGTGGTCCATTGAGATGGGTGCAAAATCCAATGTATTCAAGCTTCCGGTCGTCATTGGGCAGTTTCCGATCCTCATCTCCTTTTTCCTTTGGACCCTGTATTTGATCCGCGATGTGATCCACAGCGCGGGGGAGCTGAAAAACAGACCTTCTGGTCATGCGGAGGAGGGATAAGTTATGCTGGTATTGAGTGCGTTGATTGTTCTGCTGATCACTCTGGTCATCGGAGTACCCATCCCCCTGGCGTTTTTGGCCTCTGCGGGAAGCATCTGCCTGTTCGGCGGCTATGATCCCTCGTTCCTGATGACGTATGGCTACAACAAGACCAACTCCATCCTCCTGCTGACCATCCCCCTGTTCGTGCTGGCGGGCGCCATTATGGACAAGGGCGGCATCGGCGAAAAGCTCATCGGCAGCGTGGAGCGCTTTGTGGGCAAGGTCAAGGGCGGCCTGGGCATCGTCACGGTGGTTGCCTGCGCGGTGTTCGGCGCCGTTTCCGGCAGCTCCTCCGCCACGGTTTCCTGCATCGGCTCCATCATGGTGCCCCGCCTGAAGGAAAACGGCTATCCCGACGGACTGATCGGCGCATTGCTTGCCAGCTCCGGCGTGCTGGGCATCCTGATCCCGCCGTCCATGCTGATGATCCTCTATGCGTGGTCCAGCGGAGAGTCGGTCCTGGCCTGTTTCCTGGCGACGGTCATCCCCGGCATCATGCTGGTGATTCTGTTCAGCCTGGTGAACCTGTTCTATGCCAAGCGGGACCCCAACATCAAGGTGTATGACCGCGTTTTGGAGCAGGCCAAGGCGGCGGAGTCTCTGAAAGCGGAGCGCATTGCCACCAAAAAGCGCGGGACCAGCGCCATTCCTGCGCTGCTGATGCCGGTCATTATCCTGGGCTCCATCTACACAGGCATCATGACCGCCACGGAGGCTGCGGCCCTGTCGGTGATCTATGCGATCCCGGTGGGCATCCTCTATTACAAGCGGATCGACCGGCGGATTTTGAATGAGGGCCTCATCCAGGCGGGCGAGACGGCAGGCGTGATCATGACCATGCTGTTTTCTGTGCAGATCCTCAGCCGTTTGTACGTCAGTGAGAACCTGCCTCAGATGATCCTCTCTTTCCTTACATCCATTTCTGAAAACCCAGTTGTGATCATGCTGATGGTGAATCTGTTCATGGTGATCCTCGGCATGCTGATGGACGATTGCTCTGCCACGATTCTGGCCGCGCCCATCCTGCTCCCGGTCGTGACGGCCATCGGCGTGAGCCCCATCCACTTCGCCGCCATTCTGGGCGTCAATATCGGCATGGGCAACGTTACGCCGCCCACGGCTCCCCTGCTGTATCTGGCGGGCCGCATCTCCGGCGCGGAAGTAAAGAAAATGCTGGGTCCGGATCTGGCACTGATCGTGTTTGCCTGGCTGCCTACGCTGCTTGTCACAACGTATGTGCCTGCCTTCGGCATGCTGCTGCCCACGCTGCTGGGATATGTGTAATGAAGAAGAGGATAGGGGGACCACTATGGTAAAGCTGACTGAATATGAGCAGAAGATGTTTGACGGCGAAATGGGGCCGTTCAAACAGCGCGCGATCCGCAAGATCGTGGACTATGCCAACGCACTGGGCGCGGAAGAGCTGTGCAAGGTCACAAAAGCCACCGTCTACTTTGGATATCATCCCTATCTGGACGCGGTGGCCTCGGAGGATTACGATGAGATCTTCTCTGAGATGGTGCTTTGCAGCAAGGAGACCTACCATCTGGACCAGTTCAGCGATGAATGCTTCTCCCAGACCTGCGTGGGGCCGTGCGATCATTTCTGCTATGAGCCCATCAATATTTCCAAAGAGGTCTTTGAAAAGAACCGGAAGTTCTTGGACCTGACCAGGGACGCCGGCGTGAGTATCGCGGGAAGCTGCACGCCGTACCTGAGCGGGTGGATCCCGCTGCGGGGAGAGCACTTCGTGTCCACGGAGTCCAGCAATATCCTGTTCGGCAACTCCGTATACGGCGCCTGCGCCAACGCGGACGGACTGGAGGCGTCTGCGTGGGCCGCCATCTGCGGACGCACGCCGCTGTGGGGCAACCACATCTTGGAAAACCGCTACGCCACCCATGTGGTAGACGTGCAGTGCCAAAGTGAGACTCCCCTGGACTGGGATATCATCGGCCTGACGCTGGGCCGGCTGCTGACCGACGGAAATGCCCGCCCGGTTTTGACAGGAAATTTCCACCGCCCGGAGATCAACCGGCTGAAAAAGTTCTTCAGTGCCCTGGCCACCACCAGCGGATGTGAGATCTGCCACATCGTGGGCTGCACGGCGGAGGCACCCACCCTGGAGGCTGCGCTGGGCGGGCATGAGCCCCAAAGACGCCTGGTGATCACCCAGGAGGAATTTGACAAGTCCCTGGCGTCGGTGTGCGATCAGGGGTCCGCCGATGTTCAGATGGTCGTTCTGGGTTGCCCGCACTATACGCTGGAAGAGATCCGGGACGTGGCCAGGATGCTGAAGGGAAAAAAGGTCGCGCAGGGCGTTTCGCTCCAAGTCTGGACGGATATGACCATGCAGCATCTGGCGGAAGTGAACGGATATGCCCAAACCATCCAGGAGGCGGGGGCGCATCTGCTCAACAGCGCATGCCCGATGGTATGTGGCCGCACTGCATATGACTTTGTGAAAACTGGTTTTTTGACAGACGGTGCCAAGCAGGCGCACTATGTGCATACAGACCTGAACAAGAAAAACTGCAAAGTATTTTATGGCTCCACCCAAAAATGTGTGGAAGCCGCTATCAAAGGCCGTTGGGAGGGATGACTGTGGAACAGATCAGATTAAAAGGCCGCCCGGCGTATCCCGGAAAAGCTGCTGGTGAAGCGATTGTTTGCCCCAACAGCATTCAGGGGTGGGCGGGCGTCAGCGATGAGACCGGCTGCATCATCGAGGAAGGACATCCCGAAAAGGGAAAATGCATCAAGGGCAAGATCCTGGTCATCCCTTATGGAAAGGGATCCACCGGCTGGTCCGGGCATTTCCATTCTGCGGCAGTCGCGGGCTTTTCTCCGGCGGGCTGGCTGTTTTCCAACATCGATTCCCGCTGCGGCGTGGCCACGGCGGTCCTGGAGGTCCCGGCGGTCGCGGATTTCCCCAAGGACCAGGACATTTTTTCCTTGATTCAGACGGGGGACTGGGTGGAAATGGACGGATCCACCGGTGAGGTCCTGGTAACAAAAAAGTAAACTCGGCTGCTTGCCGCAGAAGAGAAGAGATGTATCAGGCAGCGGGCGCATGCTCTCTGCCTGATACTTTAATAGGGGTGAGTGTATGAGTTACATATGCAGCAGCATTTTCAACGATGTGCTGGGCCCGGTTATGAACGGCCCGTCCAGCTCCCATTCTGCGGGATGCGCCCGCATCGGACTGGTGACGCGGGGCCTTTACGGCAAACCCGTTTTGCGCGCGGATGTGGTATTTGAAGAACAGGGGTCGTACCCGAGCACCTATATTGGCCAGGGCTCCGATTTCGGCTTCACCGGGGGACTGCTGGGACTTTCTCCGGAAGATCCGTCTCTCAAGGACGCACTGTGCCTGGCCCGGAACAGCGGCGCCGACATCCGCTTCAAAAAGGCGGACCTGGGATTCAGTCATCCAAATCAGGCACGGATTGATGTATTCGGCGCCGACGGCAGAGTGGCACTCTCTGTCATGACCTATTCCATCGGCGGAGGAATGTTTCGCATTTTGGAAATGGACGGGTTTTCCGTTTCCATAGACGGGACCTATGATCAGGCCTTTGTGGTGTGCGAGGGAAAAGACGCCGCCGAGCGGGTGGAAAAACAACTGGCGGATACTGGCGCGGCGTGGGAGGCCCAGGAGCGGCAGGGCAGGATTTTGCTTACGGTGGCCCGCCCTACGGGCGCCGCGCGCCGGACGGTCGAGGGCCTGCTGAAAGAACACGGTGTCGTCTGTGTCCGGTTTGCGGATGCCATATTGCCGGTGCCGCTGAAGGAAAAACCGGCGGGAGAGCTGCGCTGTGCCCAGGATGCACTGCAGGCGGCGGAGGAAACGGGACGCTCCCTGTGGGAACTGGCCGTTGCGTACGAATGCGGCATCGGGGAGGTCGGCGAGAAAGACGTGTGGAAGCTGGCTGCCCATGTGGAGCGTATCATGCGGGAGTCGACAAAAACGTTCCACCAGGGATCCCGGCCAGTGGAGTGGATGTCCTCCTGCCGGGGAGCGGAAATGGAAGAGCGGGCAAAGGAGACCGCGATCCTAGATACCGGCATGCTGCACCGGGCCATGATGGCCGCGGTGGCGGTCATGGAAAACAGCTGCGCCCGCAATATCGTAGTGGCCGCGCCCACGGCCGGCTCCAGCGGAGTCATCCCTGGGACCCTCGTGACCCTGGGGGATGGGATGAAAAAACCCTCTGTGGAGATCCAAAAAGCACTCTTGGCAGCAGGGCTGGTGGGCGCTTTTATTGCCAATCAGGCCACATTTGGAGGAGAGGTCGGCGCCTGCCAGGCGGAAAACGGCTCTGCCAGCGCCATGGCGGCGGCCGGATTGGTCCAGCTGATGGGCGGGAGTGTGCGCCAGGCTTTCGCGGCAGCCAGCCTCGCACTGCAAAATATGCTGGGCCTGGTATGCGACCCTGTGGGCGGAAGAACGGAGATCCCCTGCATTGGCAGAAATGTCAATGCGGTCTTCAATGCGGCCCTGAGTGCCAACATGGTCCTGTGCGGGTTCGACCCGGTCATTCCTCTGGATGAGACCATCCTTGCCATGGGAGAGGTGGGAAAGCAGCTGCCGGAGGCGCTGCGATGCACCTGCCGGGGCGGACTGTGCACAACGGCCACGGGCAGAAGACTAAATGAAGAATTGAACAAAAAATACAAGCCCCTCTGAAAGAGAAACCGAAAGACAAATTAGGGAGGATCAACATGAAAGAAATGTTCACATCATCAAAAGCACCGGTCCCTGCGGGAAAGATTGCGCAGGTCAGCAAGGATGAAGCTCTCGGAATCGCCTATATTTCGGGGCTGATCTCCCAGCGGCCTGATGGGACGGTCCTGTACAATACATCCGTTCGGGAGCAAACGGAGCTCATTTTCCAGAATCTGCGGGGACTGCTGGAAGACATGCATCTGACCTTTGACCACATTATCAAATCCAATGTGTTCATCTCTGATATGAGGTATTTTGATGAGATGAACCAGGTTTATATGAAGTACTTTGACAGCGAGAACCCGCCTGCCCGGCAGTGCGTCACTGCGGGCATTTGGGGCGGACTGGATGTGGAGATCAGCTTCGTGGCAACGCTGCGGTAACAGCCTGATTGCACAACGGGAGTTGGCGTTGAAGAGATGACGGGCAAACAGAGGGCTTCCTTCCATGAAAAAGAAGTGTGAACTCTATGTGGTGATCGCGGCGGTTTTATGGGGCTGCATCGCGGTTTTCCATAATCTGCTGCGCCATGAGGGATTTTCCCATATCCAGATTGTGACCATCCGGGTTACCTCAGCTGCCGCTGTTTTGACGGTTTACCTACTGGCCAGGGCCCCGCAGATGCTCCGTATCCGCCTGCGGGACTGGTGGTGCTTCGCCGGGACCGGGATCGCCGGATTGCTGACATTCAATTGGTGCTATTTTGTGGCCATGGAAATGACCGGAAGAGCGGTCGCGGCGGCGCTTTTGTATACAGCGCCTGCGTTTGTACTGCTGCTTTCCGCAGTGCTTTTCAAGGAACCGCTGACCACCAGAAAAATTTCTGCGCTGGCGCTGGCCCTGACGGGCAGCGTGCTGGTCAGCGGGTTTTCAGGTGTCGCCCATGTCATACAGCGCGCCGGGCTGCTGCCGGCTGTGGGAGCCGGATTCAGCTATGCGCTGTACAGTATTTTCGGGAAAATCGCCCTGCGCAAGGGGTATTGCGCCGAAACGATCAGCGAATACACATTTTTGTTTGCGGCGGCTTGTGCCGTCCCGCTTTCCCGGATCTGGAGCATATCGCCCCCACCGAATATGCTGACGACTGGCATCGGTGCGCTTGGCGTAGGTGTGATTTGCTGCGTGTTTCCGTTTTTGCTGTATACGAAAGGCCTAGCCGGCACGGACGCGGGAAAGGCCGCCGTACTGGCTATGGCGGAGCCAGCGGTGGCTACGCTGCTGGGCTGCGTCTTGTATAGAGAGGTTCTGGGGGCGGGTACCGCGGTGGGGATCGGCCTGATATTCTGCTCCTTGCTGACACTGACCTGCCCGGAAAAACAAAGACGGGGCGGTTTGCCCTGTGACCGCTCCGGCAGCACAAAGTGAATGCATGCACGAAGGGTCAAGGGATCTCCCCTTGGCCCTTCGTGCATTGCGCGGGAAATGAGGCGCCTGCCGCGGGTGGTCTGAGTTGAAAAACACAGGGGAGATGCTATAATAAAATCCGGTATTCTCATTTGGAAAAGCCTGCGTGCTGCCGGAACGGTTCCAAACGTCCGGCAGCGGATGCTGCGGCGTTGGGGCGGCGCGGGCGAGAATGGATTTTATTTTTGAAGGAGCAGTACGCATGGCAGACTACCGGCAGTATTTTCAGGTGGTGCTCCGCCCGGCTTCCGAACATGCGGTGGAGGACTTTTTTTCACCGGGCGGAAGATACTCGAACTTCCGCAAGGAGACCTGCTTTCTCCGCTATTTGAGCAGGGCACAATACGGCGCCGTGCTGGACCGCCTGCGCCTGTGGCAGGAGGATCCGCGCGCGGCGCGCAGCGGGTATGTATATGTGCCCGCGCTGGAAAGACAGGTGGACCAATCCCAACTGGAGCGGTATGTCGCGCTGTATCACGGGGGCGACTACACGCTGCCCTTTCACTTTGAAAACAGCATTCTGGAGGAGGCTTTCCAAGAGAATTTCCGCCAGATCGTGCAGTGGTTCCGCCAGAGCAGAGGGCGGACGGAGGAGTCCATCCTCCGCAACTTCATCGTCAGGATGTTCTTTTGGATCGACCGGTATTTTCCCCAGCTCTTTGTGGAGACAACGAAGATCGCCTGCTTTCCCAAATTTGCCTGCGCCGGAACGGTGAAGCTGTCGGAATATCTGTTTTTGGATCTCCTTTATCAGATGGGCTGTGACGTTTTGTATCTGGGGCAGACCCAGGATGTGCTGGTGGAGGATCCGCAGCTGCTGGCGCTTTCCACCTTGGTGACCGGAGCGGAGGAAGCGCCGCTCCCGCCTGTGCGGGCGTCTGCGGCCCCGGTCCGGGCAAAGGCTCCCGCGCAAAAGCCGCAGGAAAGCCCCCGGCCTCCGGAGCGGACGGCGCCGCCGCCATCCGGGGAAAGCGGGCCGCTCAATTACGTGGAGCTTGCAAAGCTGGCCTCGTCGGTGGTCATGCTGCAGGTGTTCGACGACCAGGGCCAGTGCCTCAAGACCGGCTCCGGCGTCATTATTCAGGAGTCCGGCTACATCCTCACCAATTTCCACGTGGCGGCCGGCGGGAGCTATTACGGCGTATTGCTGGAAGAGGACCCGGAGGTCTGCTATACCAATGAGCTCATCAAGTACAACCAGGACTTTGATCTGGCCATCCTGCGCATGAGCAAGCGCCGGGCCCCCATCCCGGTCTGGCAGGGGACGGAGCCGCTGGTCCGGGGGCAGAAGGTGGTTGCCATCGGCAGCCCGCTGGGCCTGTTCAACACCGTCTCCGACGGGATCATCTCCGGGTTCCGGACGGTGGGGGAGCGGTCCATGATCCAGTTCACGGCTCCCACCTCCCACGGAAGCAGCGGCGGGGCGCTGCTGGACCTGTACGGCAACCTCATCGGCATCATCACGGCCGGATTCGACGACGGACAGAATCTGAATCTGGCGGTGGACTACAAAGCCATTTTGGAGTTTTGCAGAGGGATCCTCTGAGATGCCGCGGCGGGAGACGGCGAAAAGCGATGAAAAAACGGAGACGCCCAAAGGCGTCTCCGTTTTTTCATGCTCCGATGGGACTCCGGCTTTTGCCGCCTCAGGTCCGCGCCTGGCAGGAAGCGCGCCGGCAGAGCACCGGGGGGATCATCAGCGACTGATGCCGGGCGGGAGGGTCACCGCCGATCTGCGAGAGCAGACGGTCCAGGGCGGCGGTCATGACCTGGCCGATCTGGTGATCCAGCGTGGCCAGATGGATGTTGGGCAGGTCGGAATACTGGATATTGTCAAAGCCCAGAAGGGAGAGATCTTGGGGGATGGAGACACAAAACTCCTTGGCGGCGGCCATGACACCCAGGGCCACGGTGTCGCACACGGCAAACATGGCGGTCTCCTGAAAGTCCTCGATGAAAAACTTTTTGGCAAGGGCGTATCCCACCGCCACAGTGGAGGAGTTGGTGTGGGTGTTGGGCAGCGTCCGCACCGCCATGCCCAGCTGGCGGGCGGTGTCTGTAAAGCCTTTCAGACGCAGCTGATGGGAGCAGTTGTTCTGCCGGGCGCCCAAAAATGCGATCCGCCGGTGCCCCAGGCTGTGAAGGTATTCCGCGGCCATGCGTCCGCCCAGGTAGTTGTCCACGCAGACCGCCTGGATGGCGGGCGTGGCTGCCGTGTCCTCAAAGGCCCCCTGCAGCACGATGGGGACCCGGCTGCGGTAGCTGCCGATCAGGGCGGGAGCCTGCTTGGAGGAGCTGACCAGGAGGATGCCGTCCACCCGATGGCCGATGAGAAAATCAAAGACCTGCCCGATGTCCCGGTCCTCCACCCGGCCGTGGCAGAACAGTACGTGGTAGCTCTGCTGGCGGGCCAGCTGCTCCAAAACCAGGGCCGTCTCAGAAAAGAGCGGGTTATCCAGATCGGAGATCACGCAGCCGATGAGCCCCGCCCGGCTGGCACTGAGGCCCCGGGCCAGCCGGTTGGTTCGGTATCCGTACTGGTAGCAAAGCTCCAGGATCCGGGCGCGGGTACCGGGACTGACGCCCCGTCCGCCGTTGAGCGTGCGGGAGACCGTGGCGATGGATACTTCTGCCATCCGGGCAATATCCTTGATGGTGATGGTGCTCATGGACCCTCCTTCCAAAAAGAGAAAACGGTTGCATAAATCGTGCAAGGGATAGAGCGAGGAGAAAAAGAAGATCTGATTCGGTTTCCTTCTGGAAAAAACCGATATTTTTATAAATGTTGAAAAAAACGGCGGTTTTCTATGATTATATTCCGGTTAACAAAAATATCAATGTTTTTTCTCTGGGAAAACTATCACAAATCGGCAAGAGGATAATTGGACAAATTGTAGAAAAAAATCTGCATATTTGACGAGTGTTTTGGAGGAATGGTATACTGTTGCCTAGAGAAAACGGTTGCATTTGCGGTGAAACCGCTTTCAGAAGGGAGGCGCCATGAGACGCGTCACCATCCGGGACGTGGCCCAGCGGGCTGGGGTCAGCTCCTCCACCGTATCCCGCGTATTGAATGACAGCGCTTCCATCAGCCAGCGTACCCGTCAGGCGGTGCGGGAGGCCTGCCAGGCTCTCCACTATGTGCCTGACATTACGGCCCGGGGGCTGTCCGGCCACAAGACCCACACCATCGGCATCATCGTGCCGGATATCTCTAACCCCTATTTTTCCGCCCTGTGCACGGCGGCGGAGGCCGGTGCGTCCGCCAGGGGCTACCGGGCCATCCTCTGCAACACCCTCTATGAGCCGGTCAATGAGCTGGACGCCATCGACCGGATGCTGTCTCAGCGGGTGGACGGTCTGCTGGTGGCAGCCCACTCGCCCCACACCCAGGCCCAGCATGCCGCCCTTCTGGGGCAGCTGCCCTGCGTGTACTTAGGCAGCAACCACGGCCCCGGGTGCAGCTATGTGGAGGTGGACAACGAGCAGGGCGCCTATCAGGCGGCCCAATATCTCTATCGGCTGGGCCATCGCAGGATCGTGTTTCTGGGCGGCCGGCAGGACTCCCGGACCCTGGAGCAGCGACTGGAGGGCTACCGGCGATCCATGCTGGCAAATCACCTGATCCCCAGCGCCATGGCGGCGCCGGACGGGACGGAGAACCTGAGCGCCTGGTGCTTTCAGGAGGCGCGGCGGCTGTTCCGCCAATCCCCCTGCCCCGACGCCGTCGTCGCCTATTCCGATATCCTTGCCATGCAGGTGCTGGAGGCGGCGGAGGCGTGCGGGCTGCACGCGCCGGAGGATTTTTCCGTCATCGGGTTTGACGATATCGCCCTGGGGCGCCTGCCCCATATCCATCTGACCACCGTGTCCCAGCGGGAGGCCCAGGCGGGAGAGCTGGCCATCCGGCGGCTGCTGGAGAAGATCGAAGGCAGCGCCGAGGTGACGCAGGACATCCTGGAGCCGGAGCTGGTCATCCGGTCCACCTGCCGGAGAATATGATGTTAGGAAAGAAGGAGAGCTTTCATGGACGGACTTTCCCTTGCTGAGCGGAATGCGCTGGGCGCGCTGCTGGATACCCAGAGCCAGGAGGCGGTCATGGCCAGGATCCCGCAGTTTTCCCGGGCGGAGACCGACAACCTGGTGCCGCCGCCCCGGACGGTGCCGGAAAAGCTGGGCGTACTGATGTTCAACATGGAGCGGGGCGTCCATCTGGATGAGATCCGGGAATTTCTGCGGGACTGCCCGGACATCCAGCCCTTTGACGTGATCCTGGCCAATGAGCTGGACGACGGGTGCTTCCGCTCCGGCAACAAAAATACTGCCCGGGAGCTGGCCCAGGCCTTCGGCCTCAACTACGCCTGGGGACTGGAGTTCATCGAGCTGGTGGACCAGCGCAACGAAAAGGGCTTCCACGGCAACGCCGTGTTCTCCCGCTGGCCCATCCGGCGCGCGGGGGTCATCCGCCTGCCCGAGCAGTACAACTGGTATTTTGACCGTCAGCGCCGCATCGGCGGGCGCCTGGCGGTGTTCGCGGAGCTGGACGTGGGCGGAAAGCCGGTGGGCGTGGTGTCCATCCACCTGGAAAACCGCACCCACGGCGCGGGCCGTCAGGCCCAGATGGCCGCCATTTTGGAGGCGGTGGACCGGGAGCTTTCGGGCATGCCGGTCATCCTGGGCGGCGATCTGAACACCAACACCTTCGACGGCCGCAGCAAGGAGGATATCGGCGACATTGCCGCAAGTCCGGACCTGCGCCGCCGGTGCCTGGAGGGCGTCTTTGACTTTGAGCCGCTGCTGCCTATGTGCGCGGCGGCGGGGTATGCCATCGTGCCCGGCGAGCCCCGGCTGACCCGGCGCAAGCCTCTGCCGGACGGGGACTTCCTGCCGCTGCGGCTGGACTGGATCCTGCTGCGCCGACTCAAAGCGGAGGAAAGCCGCATGGTCTCCACCGCCAAAGAGGACCTGACCTATGCCCGTCCCGGCTCCGCTCTGGAGCGCTTCACGGGAGCGGAGCTGTCGGACCACAACGCCGTGTGGGCGCTGTGCGCACCCCAATAAGTTGTGCTTCCCCGCCATATGGCGGGGTCCACATAGAGATCTCTGGAACCACGAGGAACCGACCCAATTAAAATTTGGATTGAAAAGGAGTAGTTGACATGAAGAAAACGACAAAACGCTTTGTTGCCCTGCTGCTGTCCTCCCTGATGGTCCTCACACTGCTGACCGGCTGCGGCGGAGGCGACGATAAGGGCGCTGAGGGCGGCGAGACCACCGGCAGCAAGGAGCTGACTGTCTACACCGCGTTCCCCGAGGCCGAGGTGGCCTATTACTTCAACGCCTTCGAGGAGGCCACCGGCATCAAGGTCAACGCCCTGCGTCTGTCCGCCGGTGAGATGCTCACCCGTGTAGCCGCGGAGAAGGACAACCCCCAGGCCGCGCTGATGTTCGGCGGCTCCACCGATAACTACATCGCCGCCGCGGACCAGGGATTGCTGGAGCCCTATCAGTCTCCGGAGCTGGAGAACACCCCCGAGACCTATCTGGACCCCACCGGCACCTGGAACCCCATCTATGTGGGCGCCATCGCCTTTGCCTGCAACAGCGAGTGGTTCGCCGAGAAGGGCTATGACTATCCCACCAGCTGGGACGACCTGCTGGATCCCAAGTACCAGGGCCAGATCATCATGGCGCACCCCGCTACCTCCGGCACCGCCTACACCGTGCTGGCCACCCTCATCCAGCTCAAGGGTGAGGACGCCGTGTGGGACTATCTGAAGGAACTGGACAAGAACATGTCCCAGTACACCAAGTCCGGCTCCGCTGCGCCCAACGCCGTGGCACTGAAGGAGGCCGCCATCGCTCTGACCTTCTCTCACGACGGTCTGCAGCCCACCACCGAGGGCTATCCCATTGAGCTGAGCTTCCCCACGGACGGCACCGGCTACGAAGTGGGCGCCATGGCCCTCATCAAGGGCGGCCCCGCCGATCAGCAGGAGAACGCCAAGAAGTTCATCGACTTCATGTGCTCCGCTGAGGGCCAGAACCTCTACGCCGAGAACAACTCCTTCCGCGTGCCCACCAACACCCAGGCCACCGTGGCCGAGGGCCTGGTGACGCTGGATTCCGTGGCCGTGATCGACTATGACGCCGTTTGGGCCGCCGAGAACAAGACCACCTTCACCGAGCAGTTCGAGGCCAACATCGTCGCCGCTCCCGCGGAGTAACCGAACCTTACATATCTGACGGCCTTCCCCCCTTTTTGGGGGGAAGGTCCCTTTCCAAGGCAAATCCATAGAACGCAGGAGGAACCCACATGGCCAATACGTCCGGCGCGGGCGGGAAGAGCGCCGCCCGTCTGAAAAAGCGCAATGAGACGAAAATGATCCTGCGCCAGCCTGTTTTGCTGTTTGCCGTCCTGGCCAGCATCGCCCTGCTGGTGCTGTTCGTGATCTATCCTTTGGGGAAGGTGCTGCTGTTCAGCCTGACGGATGAAGCGGGCAATTTCTCGCTTTCTCCCTTGCTGTCCCTGTTCTCCACGCCCCGGTATCTGGCCACTTTCGGCCGGACCATGCTCCTTGGCGTGGTGGTGGCGGTGATCGCCACGTTCATCGGCTACATCTTCGCCTTCACCATCACCCGCACCAACGTGCCCTGCAAGGGCTTTCTCAAGACCATCGCCACGCTGCCCATATTGTCCCCGCCCTTTATTTTGTCGCTGTCCATCATTTTCCTCTTCGGCAAGCAGGGCCTCATCACCAACTCCCTGCTGCACATCACGGACAACGACGTCTACGGCATGGGGAGCCTGGTGGTGGTGCAGGTCATCAGCTTTTTCCCCATCGCCTACATGACCCTCTCCGGCATCCTCTCGTCCATTGACGCCTCCGTGGAGGACGCCGCGTGCAACATGGGCGCCAGCCGCTGGCACACGTTCTGGACGGTGACGTTCCCGCTGTCTCTGCCGGGCATCATCTCCGGCTGTCTGCTGGTGTTCATCCAGTCTTTGGAGGACTTTTCCAACCCCGCCACCATCGGCGGCGATTTCACCACCCTCTCCGTGGAGGTCTACCAGATCATCAACGGCACCTACGACATGCGCAAGGGCTCCGTGCTGGCTCTTTTGATGCTGGCCCCGGCTATGGTGGCGTTCCTTTTAAATAAGTATTGGGTCAACAAAAAGAGCTTCGTCACCGTCACCGGCAAGCCCACCCAGGCCCGTAAGATGATGGACGAGCCCCACATCAAGTGGCCATTGTTCACCTTCTGCATGCTGGTGGCTGCCGTCATCATCCTGTTCTACGGCACGGTGGTGTTCGGCTCCTTCGTCCAGACCTGGGGCTATAACTATACCCTCACCCTCAGCCAGTACCAAAAAGCCCTGGAGCAGGGCTGGGACAGCCTGCGCAACTCCATGGTCCTGGGCCTGGTGGCAGCCCTTCTGGGCGGCCTTCTGGGTATGGTCATCGCCTATATCACGGCCAAGCGCAACTACTACGGCAAGCGGTTCATTGAAGTGTCCTCTGTTTTGATGTTCGCCGTCCCCGGCACCGTGCTGGGCATCGCCTACATCCTGGCCTTCAACACCGGCTTTTTGGTGCTCACCGGCACTGCCGCCATTTTGGTGATCGTGTTCGTGTTCCGCAACATGCCGGTGGCCATCGAGTCCGGTACCACCACCTTGCTCCAGATCGACAACTCCATTGAAGAGGCGTCCACCATCCTGGGCGCCGGCAGCGGCTATTCCTTCCGCCGCATCACGCTGCCCATGCTGCGCAACGCCTTCTTCTCCGGCATTGTCTATTCGTTCGTCAAGGCCATCACTGCCGTCAGCGCGGTCATTTTCCTGGTCTCGCCCAGGTGGAACCTGGTCACCAGCAAGATCTATACGCTCTTCGACCAGGCCAAATACTCTCAGGCGGCGGCCTTTGTCACCATGATGGTGGTCATCCTGCTGGTGTTCATCGGCATTTTCAACGGCCTGATCAACCTGCTGCTCTCGCCCCGGTCACGCCTTCCCAAGGGAGCCGGCGGGAACACTGAGAAAACGGAGGGTACAACATGAGCAATCAAACCACGGAGCGCCTGGGCAAAAAGAGCTCCAGCGTGATTTTGAAAGATGTGACGAAAATCTTCCAGCAGCCGGATACCGGCAAGGATTTCGTGGCGGTGGACCATATCAATCTCCACATCCAGGACGGAGAGATGGTGACGCTGCTGGGCCCCTCCGGCTGCGGCAAGACCACCACGCTGCGCATGATCTCCGGCTTTGAGTACCCCACCAGCGGCAGCGTGATGATCGGCGACCGGGACGTGGCCAAGGTGCCGCCCAACAAGCGGGGCATCTCCATGGTGTTCCAGAGCTATGCCCTCTTCCCCCATCTGAACATCTGGGAGAACATTGCCTACGGATTGAAAGTGGCCAAGGTGTCCCAGAGCGAGCTGGTGGAGCGGACCAACGCGGTGGTGGAGATGATGCAGCTCAAGGGCTTTGAGCGCCGCTTCCCCAATCAGCTCTCCGGCGGCCAGCAGCAGCGTGTGGCTCTGGCCCGCGCGGTGGTCATCGAGCCCAGCGTGCTGCTGTTCGACGAGCCCCTTTCCAACCTGGACGCCAAGCTCCGGGAGAGCATGCGCGATGAGCTGCGTGCCCTCCAGAAGCGCCTGGGCATCACGTCGCTGTACGTCACCCACGACCAGTCGGAGGCCATGGCCATCTCCGACCGGGTGGTCATCATGAAAGACGGCGTCATCTGCCAGGAGGGCTCCCCCACGGAGATCTACGAGCAGCCTGCCAGCCGCTTTGTGGCCAACTTCATCGGCAAGGCCAACTTCATCGAGGGCACCTTCCGCGGCATGGACGGCACGTCCGCCCTAGTGGAGGTGGGCGGCAAGACCATCGCCATCCCCGCGCCCGGCAAGATGGCAGACGTGCAGAAGGACGGCCCCTGCTGCCTGACGGTGCGGCCTGAGTCCATCCAGCTCTCCGCCCAGGAAGGGCAGCTGCCCGGACGGGTGTCCCGGGCCACGTACTACGGCGCCAAGGTGGAGTACGAGGTCATGCTGGGCGAGCACCCCATCATCGTGGAGGTCTACAATCCTCAGCTGACAGAGCGCTTCGCCGAGGGCGACGAGGTGTACATGACCCTCATCAACCGCTGCGTGCGGGTCCTGCGGTAAAAGTGACAAAGCAATCCCCCCGGTCTGCCTTGCGGCGGACCGGGGGTGATTTTTTTGGCTGGAAGCAAGAAGAGGTACAAAAATTTATAGTCGTTTCGCACAATAAAATTGAATAATTTTATGCAAAAATGATATTTTTGTGAAATTCCCAAAAATCCTCCCCCGTCATGTGAAAAACGGACGTTTCGCAATGAGGACGCATTTGATAAAGTAATCACAAAAGGAATGTGTGAGGGGAGGAGAACGGCATGGAATATGTACTGGAAATGAAAGATATCAGTAAAACCTTCCCGGGTGTCAAGGCGCTGGATCATGTTCAGCTGCAGGTGCGGCCGGGAGAGGTCCATGCATTGATGGGCGAAAACGGCGCAGGCAAATCGACCCTGATGAAGATCCTGATGGGCATTTACACCAAGGATCCCGGCGGCGAGATCCTGTTTGACGGCAAGCCCTACAACGCCGCCAATCCCAAGGAGGCTATGGATACGGGCGTGGCCATGATCCACCAGGAGCTCAATCCCATCCTGGACATGACCGTGTATGAAAACATCTTCGTGGGCCGGGAACTGCGGAAAAACGGCCTGGTGGACAAAAAGGCCGAGCTGGAGCAGGCCCAGAAGCTCATTGAAGAGTGCGGGCTCCACGTCTCTCCCAAGGAGACGCTGCGCAACCTGACTGTGGCCCAGTGCCAGCTCATCGAGATCATCAAGGCCATCTCCGTCAACGCCAAGGTCATCGTCATGGACGAGCCCACCGCCGCCATCACCGAGCGGGAGGTGGAGCTGCTGTTCGAGCATATCCGCCGCCTGAAGGAAAAGGGCGTGGCCATCATCTACATCTCTCACCGCATGGCGGAGATCTTCTCCATCTGCGACCGGGTGAGCGTCTACCGGGACGGCCAGTACATCGGCACGGGCACCACGCAGGAGCTGGATGAAAACCAGCTCATCAAGATGATGGTGGGCCGGGAGATCACCGACGTGTATCCCAAGCTGGAAGCGGACATCGGCGAGGTGATCTTCGAGGCCAAGAACATCGTCCGGGCGGACAACAAGGTCAAGGGCGTGAGCCTTTCCGTGCGCCGGGGTGAGATATTGGGCATCGGCGGATTGGTGGGCGCCGGCCGCAGTGAGCTGGTGGAGGGCATTTTCGGCATGCACGCCCTCTCCCAGGGCGAGATCTTCGTCAAGGGCAAAAAGGTGAAGGTCTCCGCGCCCCAGGACATCATCCGCGAGGGCGTGGCCCTTATCACGGAGGACCGGAAGGTGACGGGGCTGAACCTCAGCGGCACCGTCAACGACAACATCGCCATGGTGGCCATCAAAAAGCTTTTGACCAACGGCCTCTATGACAAGGGCAAGGCCCGCAAGGCCTCCCAGGCGTACATCGAAAAACTGAACATCAAGACCCCTTCCGGTGATCAGATCGTGGGCAACCTCTCCGGCGGCAACCAGCAGAAGGTCGTCATCGCCAAGTGGCTTTTGAACGAGCCCGACGTCATCATCCTGGACGAGCCCACCCGCGGCATCGACGTGGGCGCCAAGCGGGATATCTACCTGCTGCTGGGCAACCTGGTGCGCCAGGGCAAGGCGGTCATCATGATCTCCTCGGAGATCCCGGAGCTGATGGGCATCTGCGACCGGATCATGGTCATGTGTGAGGGCAACTATTCCGGCGAGGTCAAGCGGGAGGAATTCTCCCAGGAGCGCATCATGACGCTGGCCTCCGCCATCAAGGTGTAAAGGAAGGGGAAACCATGAAAGATTCGAGACGTGCAAAAGCACTGGTCAGTGAGTACTTTATTTTCGTTATTTTCATCGCACTGGTGATCGTGCTGACCTGCCTGAAGCCCAGCTTCATCCAGCCCAGCAACCTGGTCAACATCCTCAAGCAGGCCTCCATCAACGGCATCCTGGCCTTCGGCATGATGTTCGTCATCATCGCCGGCGGATTCGATATGTCCGTGGGCTCCACCGTGGCCTTCACCGGCATCCTGGCCGCCATGCTGGGCCAGGGACAGTATCCCATCATCGTGCCTCTGGTGGTGGCCATGCTGGGCGGCCTGGCCGTGGGCATCGTCAACGGCGTGGGCATTGCCGTGGGCAACCTGCCGCCGTTCATCATGACTCTGGGCACCATGACCGCCGTGCGCGGCCTGGCACTGCTCATTTCCAACGGCAAGCCGGTCATCGGCATCAGTGAGACCTATAAGGCCGTGGCCGCCTCTTCCATCTTCGGCATCCCCATGCTGGCGGTATTTTTGGTGGTCATCATCGTCATCTGCTCGTTCGTGCTGTCCAAGACCGTCTACGGCCGCCGGGTCTATGCCTGCGGCGGCAACCTGCTGGCGGCCAAGGTCTCCGGCATCAACACCACCATGATCCGCATCTCCACTTTCGCCATCGCCGGCCTCCTGGCGGGCCTGAGCGGCTTTTTGATGACCTCCCGCGTCACCATCGGCCAGCCCACCGCCGCTGAGAGCTACGAGATGGACGCCATCACCGCCTGCGTGGTGGGCGGCGTGTCCATGTCCGGCGGCGTGGGCAAGCCCTGGGGCGTGGTGATCGGCTGCCTGCTCATCACCGTCATTGCCAACGGCCTGGATATCATGGGTGTCTCTTCCCACTGGCAGAAGATCGTCAAGGGCGCCATCATCGTGCTGGCGGTGCTCATCGACGTCAAGGGCAAGAGCAAGAAGAATTGATCGGTGTCAAGAGAATGGGCGCATGTTCGCCCGGCTCTTACATATAAGTTTTTGAGGAGGAAAGATCATGAACAAGAAGAAGTTTCTGGCACTGCTGCTGACCGGCGTCATGGCGCTGGCTGCCCTGACCGGCTGCGGCAGCACGGAGGAGACCCCCGCTGAGGGCTCCGGCGAAGAGGCCCCCGCTGAGGGCGGCGCTTACAAGATCGCCCTGATCCAGCAGCATCAGACCAACGCCTTCCAGATCGCCGTCACCGAGGGCGCGCAGGCCAAGGCCGACGAGCTGGGTGTGGAGCTGAGCATCCTCAGCGCCGACCAGGACGCCGCCAAGCAGATCAGCCAGATCGAGCAGTGCGTGTCCGAGGGCTATGACGCCATTTTGTTCGAGCCCGTGGATCCCGATGGCCTGCGTGACGCCGCCAAGGCTGCCGCCGACGCCGGCGTTGTGATGATCAACGTGGTGTCCAGCTGCACCGACTGGGAGTCTGCCGGCATCTCCGCCGTGGCCTGCGGCGACAACGTCAAGGCTGGTGAGAACGAGATGCAGCACGTGGCCGACCTGCTGGAAGGCAAGGGCAACGTGGCCATCCTGACCGGTCCCTCTTCCACCACCGACTCTCTGGACCGTCTGGAGGGCTATCGCAACATCCTGGCCAACTACCCCGAGATGACCGAAGTGGTCGCTCCCGCCGACTGCGAGTGGGATACCGCCAAGGCTCAGGCTACCGTGGAGAGCTGGCTGTCCGCCTATGACCTGGACGCCATCGTCTGCCAGAACGACGGAATGGCCGTGGGTGCCGGCAACGCTGCCGGTGCCAACAGCGGCATCGTCATCACCGGCCTGGACGGCACCCCCGACGGCT
>CABQCB010000002.1 GCA_902462475.1 uncultured Oscillibacter sp.
CGTCATCGATGGAGATGCCGGTAGCCTCCTCCAGAGCCATCACCAGCTCCACGGAAGCCAGAGAGTCGGCGCCCAGGTCGTCAGCCAGGCTGGCCTCGGGGGTCACCTGCTCAGCCTCGCAGCCCAGGGTCTCCACGATGATGTCGCGTACTTTCTCGAATTCCATATACGGTACTCCTTATTTTGTCGAAATGTAAATTATTTTAATTAAAAATATTTAACTAAAATAATCGAACTTATTTTACGCAGGGACCGGGGGTTTGTCAAGGGAAATTTGGGCAGGTTTGGAAAGCTGTTATAAAATTTGTGCCAATAAGGGCCGGAAGGTATTCCATTTTACAAGAATATCCTTTATAATTCCTTAATACACGACCTTTGCCGGGCCAGGCCCGGACACTTTTATGAAGAGCAGTCTTGCAAAGACGAAAGGAAGCACCATGAGAATCATTATCGTGGGCGCGGGCAAAGTGGGCCTGGCGCTGACGCAGCAGCTGTCCAAGGAAAACCAGGTGACGGTCATCGACCACAATTATCATCTCATTGAGAACATCATCAACATCCATGATGTCATGGGTGTGTGCGGCAACGGCGCCATCTACGAGGTGCAGAAAGAGGCAGAGACGGACAAGGCCGACCTGCTGATCGCCACCACCTCCAGCGATGAGATCAACATCGTGGCCTGCCTTGTGGCCAAGAAGATGGGCGTGCGCCACACCATCGCCCGGATCCGCAATCCGGAATATGAAAAGCAGCTGCGCTTCATGCGGGAGGACCTGGGCCTTTCCATGGTCATCAATCCGGAGAAGGCCACTGCCCGCGAGATCGCCCGCGTGCTGCGCTTCCCCAACGCCATCAAGCTGGAGTCCTTTTCCAAGGGCCGTATGGAGCTGGTGGAGTACCGGATCCCGGAGGGCAGCATGCTCCACGGGGTGCGCCTTTCCGACCTGTACCGGAACCTCAGGGTGCGGGTGCTGATCTGTGCCGTGGCCCGCAAGGGGGAGACGATCATCCCCTCTGGTGATTTCGAACTGCGGACCGGGGACAAGATCTATCTGACCTCCTCTCCCGCCCAGCTGGAGCAGTTCTTCCGGCATCTGGGCGTGTTCCGGGGCAAGGCGTCCTCTGTTATGATCGTGGGTGCCAGCAAGATGTGCTACTATCTTGCCAAGGAGCTTTTGGAGATGGGCATGTCCGTCAAGATCATCGACCGGGATGAGCGGCGGTGCGTGGAAATGGGTGAGCGTCTGCCCAAGGCGCTGGTCATCGTGGGCGACGGCACTGACGGCGAGCTGCTCCATGAGGAGGGCATCCGCCAGACGGACGCCTTCGTGGCGCTCACGGGCCTGGACGAGGCCAACATCCTCATGTCCATGAGTGCGGCCAAGCTGACCGGCTCGTGCAAGGTGGTGGCCAAGATCAACCGCAAGCAGTTGGTGGACCTGGTGTCGGACGAGAGCATGATCGACAGCGTGGTGTCCGCCGGTTCCGTGACCGCGGAGCTTATTTTGCAGTATGTGCGCGCCATGCAGAACGCCACCGGCTCCCAGATCAAAACGCTGCACCGTGTGGCAGGGGAGACCGTGGAGGCCGTGGAATTCGGCGTGACCCATGAGGCGCCCTACATCGGCGTGCCGCTGAAGGACCTGCAGCTCAAAAGCGGCATTTTGCTGGCGGGCATCGTCCGGCAGAACGGGCAGATCATCATCCCCTCCGGCGAGGATGTGCTGCGGCTGCATGACGACGTGATCGTTGTTACCACGGATACCTCCCTGCGGGATATCCGGGATATCCTGCGGTAAGCAGGCAGAAGAAGGAGAGTCATCCAAATGATCGTCTTTATTCTGGGCAGGATCCTGCTGACAGAGGCGGCGCTGATGGTTTTGCCGCTGCTGGTGGCGGTTTTGTACGGAGAATCCATCCTGCCCTTTTTGCTGCCTGCCCTGGCGCTGGCGGTGTGCGGCGCCCTGATGAGTGCCAGAAAGCCCAAGAGCATGGCTTTGTTTGCAAGGGACGGCCTGGCTGTGGTGGCCATGGCGTGGATCGCCATGTCCGCCTTCGGCGCGCTGCCCTTCTGCATCTCCGGGGACATCCCCCATTTTGTGGATGCCTTTTTTGAAACGGTGTCTGGCTTTACCACCACCGGCGCCAGCATCCTCACGGAGGTGGAGTCCCTCACCCGCAGCGGCCTGTTCTGGCGCAGCTTCACCCACTGGGTAGGCGGCATGGGCGTGCTGGTGTTCGTCATGGCCATTCTGCCCATGAGCGACGGCCACGGCATGCACCTTCTGCGGGCGGAGGTGCCCGGCCCCACCGTGGGCAAGCTGGTCAGCCGCATGAGCGACTCGGCCAAGATCCTCTACGGCATCTACCTGGTCATGACCATTATCGAGATCGTCCTTTTGCTGCTGGGCGGCATGCCTTTGTTCGATGCGTGCATCCACGCCTTCGGCACGGCCGGCACCGGCGGCTTCAGCTGCCGGAACCTGAGCGTGGGCGCCTATCAAAGCCCCTATTTCGATGTGGTCATCGGCGTTTTCATGCTGCTGTTCGGCGTGAATTTCAACCTCTACTACTTCCTGCTGATCCGCCGCTTCCGGGATGTGTTCCGCTCCGAGGAGCTGCGGGCCTACATCCTGATCGTGGCGGCGGCAGTGGGAGCCATCACCATCAACATCGCCCATCTGTATGAGTCCTTGGGAGAGAGCCTGCGCCACGCGTTTTTCCAGGTCTCCTCCATCATCACCACCACCGGCTTTGCCACTGTGGACTTCAACCAGTGGCCTACCTTCTCCAAGGCCATTTTGGTAACATTGATGTTCATCGGCGCCTGCGCCGGCTCTACCGGCGGCGGTATCAAGGTGGCGCGGATCGTCATTTTGGCAAAGACGTCCTTCGGGGATATGCGCAAGATGCTTCACCCCAACGCGGTGGCTACCGTGCGCATGGAGGGCAAGGCCCTGGGGGACAAGCAGATCCGCAGCGTGCACCTGTTTCTCACGGTGTACCTGGCGCTGTTTGTGATCTCCTGCCTGCTGCTTTCTCTGGAGCATACGGATCTGATCACCACCTTCACGGCGGTGGCCTCGTGCATGAACAACATCGGACCGGGCCTGGAGATCGTGGGCCCCATGGGCAACTTCTCCTCGTTCTCCTACGCCTCCAAGCTGCTGCTGTCTTTCGACATGCTGGCCGGCCGGCTGGAGCTGTTCCCCATGCTGCTGCTGCTGGCACCGTCCATCTGGAAACGCAAGCTGCCCTCTCTGCGAGGCTGATGCAAAACGCGCGGTCCTGGCGACCGCGCGTTTTCCTGCGAAAAGCTGGCAGGAAATTTGCTTGTTATATTAAAATGTTAAAACTTCGTAAAAAAAGGGGACGATCCGCTTGCTTGAAAATCTGCTCTTCAGTCTCAATATGAGCCTGCCGCTGTTTATCCTGCTGGGCCTGGGCTATGTGCTGGCCCGCAAGGGACTTTTTTCTGACGACTACGTTTCCAGGACCACCAATCTGGTCTACTACGTGATGCTGCCCGCCAAGCTGTTTCTGGATATCTGCGAGACGGATCTGACCGCTGCCTTTGATCCCCGGTACGTGGCAGTGACCGCGGTGGGTGTGGTGGCGCAGTTCATTCTGGCCTGGCTGTGCGGCGATCTTCTGTGCCGGGACAAAAGCAAGCAGAGCGCCTTTGCCCACGCGTGCTTCCGGGGCAACTTCGCTTATCTTGGCATGGCGCTGCTGCAGAATATCTACAACAGCGACACCGTGGCCAGCACGGCGGTGATCCTGGCCATCGTGCTGCCGCTGTACAACATTCAGGGCGTCATTTTGATGACGATCAAAGAAGGGGAAGGCGGCATCCATGTTGGAAAGATCCTGCTGGGCGTGCTGAAAAACCCCATGGTACTGGCGATTCTGGCGGGCTTGCCCTTTGCCTACTTCCAGGTGGAGCTTCCGTATGTGGTCTCCAAGAGCCTGAGCTATCTGCAGGTGGCCACCAGCACCATGGCCCTTTTGGTGGTGGGCGCCAGCATCAAGCTGGACGCCATCCGGGAGGATCTGCCGCTGCTGCTGCGGGTGTCGGGCATCAAGCTGCTGGTCATGCCGGCCATCTGGGGCGCGATGGCCGTGGCGGCGGGACTGAGTTCCGAGCAGGTCGTCACGCTGACCATCGTGGGCTCCATGCCCGCTGCCGTCAATGTGTACATCATTACCGACAAGCTGGGCGGCGACGGAAAGACCGCCTGCGGCGCCGTGGTGGTGACGCACCTTTTGTCCCTGTTCACCATGACGGGCGTGGTGTTCATCCTGCGCAGCGCGGGGCTGATTTGAAAAATTGGCATGTGATTTGCTTTATTAACTTTTGAATTTGCAGTCTGCGGCGGCTGCCGCACCAAAAATCGGAGGAACGAAACATGGAAAACAACATGGCATTGAGCAACATTCGGGTGCTGGATCTGACCCGCGTCATGGCGGGCCCCTACTGCACCATGTATCTTGCGGATCTGGGCGCCGAGGTCATCAAGATCGAGATCCCCGGCTCCGGAGACGATACCCGCAAATTCCCGCCCTTCAAAAACGGGGAGAGCCTGTATTACTGTAACATGAACCGTAACAAAAAGGGTGTTACATTAAACCTGAAAAAGCCCGAGGGCAAGGAGCTTTTCAAGGAAATGGTGAAAAACGCCGACGTGGTGGTGGAAAATTACCGCCCCGGCGTCATGGACAAGCTGGGCCTTGGCTATGACGTTTTGAAGGAGGTCAACCCCCGGATCGTGTACGCGGCGGTATCCGGCTTCGGAAGCTACGGCCCCAAGCACCAGCGCCCCGGCTATGACATCATCGCCCAGGCCACCAGCGGCATCATGAGCCTCACCGGTGAGGCCGGCGGCGGCCCTCTGCGCACCGGCAGCGCCATCGGCGATCTGGTGGGCGGACTGAACCTTTGCATCGGCATCCTAGCTGCCCTGAACGCCCGGCAGTTTACCGGCAAGGGCCAGCGGGTGGACGTGGCCCTGGTGGACGGCCTGGTCTCCTTCCTGGAGACCAACACCCAGCGCTATCAGGTGGACGGCCGCCAGCCCGAGCGCATGGGCAACCGCTATCCCTCCGCGGCACCCTATGATTCCTTCAAGGCCAAGGATGGCGAATTCGTCATCGGCTGCGGCAACGACAAGCTCTTCGCCCTTTTGTGCAATGAGGTGCTCCACCGGCCGGAGCTGGTGGGGGATCCCCGCTATGATACGCCGGTGAACCGCCTTGCCAATCAGGCGGAGCTGAAGGTGATCGTGGAGGAGTGGTCCACCCAGCATACCATCGCCGAGGCGGTGGACGCGGTGCTTGCCGCCGGCGTGCCTGCCGCCCCCATCAACGACATCCCCGCCGTCATGAACGACGAGCATATCGCCAAGGCCCGGGAGATGTTCCTGGACTGCGAGCATCCCGTGGCAGGTCATCTGCGGCTCAACGGCAACCCCGTCAAGCTCATGGACAGCATGCCCCGCCTGCGTACGCCCGCACCCACTCTGGGCCAGGACAATGAGGCCGTGTATGAAGACGTGTTCGGCCTGAGCCCGGAGCGCCTGGCAGAACTGAAGGAGCAGGGCGTCATCTGAGAACAGTCAGCGTCCTTCGGGACGTAAGAAGATATCCCGTTATTTTTTGAAAGGAGTTTTGCATATGAAGCTGCCCGAAAGCGTGGAACTGATCGAGGTATGCCCCCGGGACGGGTTCCAGAATGTTCATGATCTGATCCCCTTTGACGCCAAGGTCGCCATCATCAAGAAGCTGGCGGAGGCCGGATTCAAGCGCATCGAGGCCGTGTCCTTCGTCAGCCCCAAGGCCATTCCCCAGATGGCCGACGCCAAGGATGTGATGCTGGCAGTGAAGGACACCCTCAAGGCCCACGGCGTCCGCTCTGTTGCGCTGGTGCCCAACGCCCGGGGCGTGGAGACGGCCCTGGAGTGCGGCGTGGATGAGCTGACGTACGTGGTCAGCGTCAGCGAAAAGCACAACATGGCCAACGTCCGCCGCACGCCGGACGAGTCCCTGGCCCAGTTCAAGGAGCTGGCCGGCCAGTACGGCCACCAGATGCGCTTCCGCCTGGCCCTGGCCACGGCCCTGGGCTGCCCCTTCGGCGAGGAGATCCGCACGGAGCGTGTGACGGAGATGGTGCGCTTCGGCCTGGAGCAGGGCTGTGAGGAGGTCATGATCGCCGACACGGTGGGCATGTCCAACCCCAAGCGTACCTATGACCTGATGGAGGCCCTGGTCAAGGAGTTCGGCCCCGAGCGCTTCGTCATGCACCTGCACGATACCCGCGGCCTGGCCCTGGCCAACACCCTGGCCTGCATGCAGATGGGCGTGCACAAGTTCGAGTCCGCCGCCGGCGGCTTGGGCGGCTGCCCCTTCGCCCCCGGCGCGGCCGGCAACGTGGCCACCGAGGATGTACTGAACATGATGAGCGAAATGGGCATTGCCACCGGTATCGACAACGACGTGCTCCATGAGGCAGTGGAGCTGATCCAGGCCAATGTCCACGCCAACATCGTCAGCCACCTGACGCCGCTGTACAAGAAGGCACCCTGCGTGTAATCAAAAAAGAGCCGGCCGCGGGCCGGCTCTTTTTTTGCCGAAGCGCTTCCTTTTTTGCCGGAATCGTGCTATATTGTTGCAAGTGTTAAAGACGAGGTGGAACGTATGCAACAGAAAATGGACTGGAAACAGGTAGAGCATGTCCACGAGATCTGCATCATGGCGCCGACCCAGCAGCTGGAGGAGAAGGCCAGGGCCATCCTCAGCAAGCGGGGCATCACGGATGTGGACGTGTTTGTCACGTCCAACGGCCGCCGGGAGATCATCGCCTGCGCCAGGGCCCTGGCGGCCAAGGGCGCGCGGATCATCATCTCCCGCAAGGGCACGCAGCAGATTGTGGAAGAATCCACGGAGCTGAAGGTGGTGGGATTGAACAACACCCTCACGGATTATTTGCGCATGCTCAAGGACTGGGGACTGCATACGCCGGGCCTCATCGCGTTTTTCACCTACGACCCCCTGAGCCGGGAGGTCATGGAAATGTGCAAAATGCTGGATATTCAGGTGAAAAACTACATTTTCAAAACCTATGAGGACTGCTGGGGCTGCGTCCGCTCCGCCATGGCGGACGGAGCGGTGGTGGGCATCGGCGGCGCCTGGACGGAACCGGTGTCCAAGGAGCTGGGTTTTCCACACATTACGGTGGAAAACTCCGAGGATACCATCGTGGGGGCGCTGGAGGTGGCCGAGCAGATCCGCCGCATCCAGCATGAGGAGGCCAAAAAGCAAGAGGTGATCCAGACCCGGATGGAGACCTACCAGGCGGTGCTGAACTTCACCCATGACGCCATCTTGTCCATCGACGATCAGTGCCGGGTGCAGGTGCTCAACCCGGTGGCAGAGCGGATCATGGGCTGCCGTGCCGCCGACTCCATCGGCAAGAGCGTGGACGAGGTGCTGCCCAATACCATGCTGCCGGAGGTGCTGCGCAGCGGCGAGACCCAGACCAACCAGGTCATGATGATCGGCAAGACCCTGGCCAACACCAACCGCATCCCCATCGTGGTGGACAATCAGATCCGCGGCGTAGTGGCTACGTTCCAGGACGTCAAGCAGCTGCAGTCCACCGAGCAGAAGATCCGTCTCAAGCTCCATGAAAAGGGCCTGGTGGCCAAGTACTCCTTTTCGGACATTGTGGGCGAGTCCAAGGCCATCCGCAACACCATTCAGATCGCCCGCAGCTACGCCTCCTCCCAGGCGGCGGTGCTCATCCACGGCGAGACCGGTACCGGCAAGGAGCTTTTTGCCCAGAGCATCCACAACGCCAGCTCCCGCCATGACGGGCCCTTTGTGGCCATCAACTGCGCCGCTGTCAATAATAACCTGCTGGAAAGCGAGCTGTTCGGCTATGAGGCCGGCGCTTTCACCGGCGCCGCCAAGGGCGGCCGGGAGGGCCTTTTCGAGCTGGCCCACGGCGGCACCATCTTCCTGGACGAGATCGGTGAGATCCCCCGGGAGACCCAGGTGGAGCTTTTGCGGGTGCTCCAGGAGAAGGAGGTGCGCCGGGTGGGCGGCAACCGGGTCATCCCCGTGGACGTGCGCATCATCACCGCCACCAACAAGGATCTGATCCAGGAGACCATGGAAGGCCGTTTCCGGGAGGACCTCTATTACCGGCTCAATGTGCTGGACCTGGAGCTGCCGCCTCTGCGGGAGCGAGGCGACGACGTGCGGGTGCTGGGACTGCAGTATTTCCGCAAACTCTGCGGGGGAAAGGTCTCCGACCAGCAGGAAAAGCGGTTTTTAGACATGCTCGCCCAGGTGCAGGACTACGCCTGGTACGGCAACATCCGGGAGCTGCAGAACTTCACGGAGCGGGTGCACATCCTGCTGCAAAACGACACGGAGATCAACAGCGTCATGACGGAGATCATGCGCCGCCGCACCAGCGGGACGCCTCTGGAGCGCAAGTGGCCCGGGGACGAGGCGTCTCAGGAGCGCAAGGCCCTGGTGGCGGCACTGCGCAACCATCCCGGCTCCATGGAGGAGGCGGCCAAGAGCCTGGGGTGCAGCCGCCAGACGCTGTGGCGGAAGATGAAAAAATACGGCATCAGCCGGGAATAAATCCCAGGGGAGACGCTGCTTGTTGCAGCGTCTCTCTTTTTTTGCAACACTGCGCAACGGTGCAACGGCGGCCGCTGCCCCCGGCCGGGGCGGCGGTGAAAGATGCCGTTAATGAATCTCTGTCCGCCGTTAAACCTTTGTTTTTACCGATTGAATATCCGTTTAAATCCCGCCAAGTTCGACAAAAACATGGGGCTTGGCACGGAAAATGCTTGTATATTTTGACAGATTCGGCCGGAAAAACGCAACGCAATAGAGGAGGAGAATCCATGGGTAAAACGAAGGTCCAAAAGATCGGGTTTATCGTGGGCGTTGTGCTGATGCTCATCATCGGCTTCATGCCCACCCCCGAGGGATTGACACTGGTTGGCCAGCGGGTGCTGGCGGTCACTGTGCTGATGGTGGTCTTCTGGATCACCGAGGCCATGCCGATCCCGTTTACCGCACTGCTGCCGATTTTGCTGTTCCCGCTGATGGGCATTACCGGCTCGAAGGGACAAAATGATGTGCAGCTGTTCACCCACTATGCCTATTCCACCTGCTACCTGCTGGTGGGCGTGGGCTTCTTGTCCGGGTCCATGGTCAAGCACGGCCTGCACAAGCGCATCAGCCTGGGCATCGTCTCCAAGATCGGCAAAAAGCCCACCACGCTGATCCTGGGCTTTATCATCGCCGTTTCCTTTGTGTCCATGTGGATGTCCAACACCGCCGCCACCGTCATGATGCTGCCTGTGGCCCTGGCCATTGCCAGCACCATGGGGGAGGAGGCCAAGGGTCTGCGCAAGGCCATGGTGCTGTGCATCCCCTACGCTGCCACCATCGGCGGTATGGCCACGGTCATCGGCACCACCACCAACCCCACCGGCATCGGCCTCATCAAAGAGTCCATTGGTATCGAGATCGACTTTTTGGACTGGCTGAAGATCGGCCTGCCCTTCACCATCGTGCTGGTCCCCCTCATGTGGATCTACATGGTGAAGTTTTTCAAGGTGGACAAGATGCCCTCCATCGACATCTCCATCGCCCGCAAGCAGTATGAAGAGCTGGGGCCCATGAACAAGGGCGAGAAGTGGACCGCCGTCGTCTTTATCATCTGCGTCATTCTCTGGTGCACCCGCTCCGTGGTCTGGGGCGACTGGATGCCCTTTGCCACCGACGAGACCGTGGCCATGCTGGGTGCGTTTTTGGTCATGGCCATCCCTGTGGACTATAAAGAGGGCGAATACGTCTGTGACTGGAAGACCGGCTTCAATGACATTCCCTGGAACGCGGTCATCCTGCTGGGCGGCTCCATGGTCATGGGCAACGCCTTCCGGGACGCCGGCGTGGCCGGCTGGGTGGCGGAGAAGCTCTCCGGCCTTGCGGGCATGAACTCCGTGGTCATCGTCATCATCGTGGGCATCATCACCGCGCTGCTGACGGAGCTGACCACCAATGCCGTGGTGGTGGCCGCCTTCATCCCCGTGTTGGCTGGTGTGGGCCAGGCCATCGGCGTGAGCCCCTTCGCCATGATGATTGCCTGCATGCTGGCGTGCAACTTCGCCTTCATGCTGCCTCCGGGCACGCCGCCCAACGCCATCGCCTACGGTACCGGCGAGATCACCATGAAGGATCTGATGAAATGCGGCCTGGGCTTGAAGATCATCGCTCTGGTGGTGTTCCCCATCGTGCTGTACTTCATTACCATGGGTGTTTTCGGGATCGGCACCTGATGGCTATCCCTTGGAACCAGGTACGTAACATTTGAAACCGGGATGTTACATCCCACGCAGTCCCCCCTGCCCGCCGGCAGGGGGGATTTTCTTGGAAAACGCATTTTTTCAAAGCAAAATCAGCGGTTTGAACGGATGAACAAAGCGTAACGTTTTTGTTAAAAAAGCAGAACGCGGCGGAAACAAATCGCTAATATATTTGGCAAAATTTGGATTTTTCTTTTGCGATATTTCGAGATTTTTACGGTCAGTTTGTGGAAGAGGCTGATTTTTTGAAAACGGGTTTGTACAAAAAATCGAAAAAAAGAAACGACAGGATTTGACGGATTGGCACGAATTTTGCTATAATATCTTGGCGATGAAGCTCTGTGGAGCAACCCACGGATCGGATGGAGGGGGAAAATGCCGTCTGATCCAAATACTATGAGGAGGAGATTCGATGGGTAAATACAAGATTCGCAAAATCGGATTCATCGTGGGCATTTTGCTGATGCTGATCATCGGCTTCATGCCTACCCCCGAGGGATTGACACTGGTTGGCCAGCGGGTGCTGGCGGTCACTGTGCTGATGGTGGTCTTCTGGATCACCGAGGCCATGCCGATCCCGTTTACAGCACTGCTTCCGATTCTTTTGTTCCCCTTGATGGGGATCACCGGTTCCAAGGGTGAAAATGATGTGCAGCTGTTCACCCACTACGCCTATTCCACCTGCTACCTGCTGGTTGGCGTGGGCTTCATGTCCGGTGCCATGGTCAAGCACGGCCTGCACAAGCGCATCAGCCTGGGCATTGTCTCCAAGATCGGCAAAAAGCCCACCACGCTGATCCTGGGCTTCATTCTGGCTGTCGCTTTCGTGTCCATGTGGATGTCCAACACCGCCGCCACCGTTATGATGTTGCCTGTGGCTCTGGCCATCGCCAGCACGCTGGGTGAGGATGCCAAGGGCCTGCGCAAGGCCATGGTGCTGTGCATTCCCTACGCTGCCACCATCGGCGGCATGGCCACCACCATTGGTACCACCACCAACCCCACCGGTATTGGCCTGATCCAGTCCACCATCGGTATTGAGATCGACTTCCTGGACTGGCTGAAGATCGGCCTGCCCTTCACCATCGTGCTGATCCCCCTGATGTGGATCTACATGGTCAAGTTCTTCAAGGTGGACAAGATGCCCTCCATCGACATCTCCATCGCCCGCAAGCAGTATGAAGAGCTGGGCCCCATGAACAAGGGCGAGAAGTGGACCGCTATCGTGTTCTCCTTCTGCGTGGTGCTGTGGGTCACCCGTTCTCTGGTCTGGGGCGACTGGGTCCCCTTCGCCACCGACGAGACCGTGGCTATGCTGGGCGCTTTCCTGGTCATGGCTATCCCCGTGGACTACAAGGAAGGCGAGTATGTCTGCGACTGGAAGACCGGCTTCAATGACATCCCCTGGAACGCAGTCATCCTGCTGGGCGGCTCCATGGTCATGGGCAACGCCTTCAAGGATGCCGGCGTGGCTGGCTGGGTCGCCAACATGCTCTCCGGCCTGGAAGGCATGAACGCCGTGGTCATCTGCATCATCGTGGGCATCGTCACCGCTCTGCTGACCGAGCTGACCACCAACGCTGTGGTGGTGGCTGCCTTCATCCCCGTGCTGGCTGGCGTGGGCGAGGCCATCGGCGTGAGCCCCTTCGCCATGATGATCGCCACCATGCTGGCGTGCAACTTCGCCTTTATGCTGCCCCCCGCCACTCCCCCCAATGCCATCGCTTATGGTACCGGCGAGATCACCATGAAGGACCTGGTCACCTGCGGCCTGGGCCTGAAGATCATCGCCCTGGTGGTGTTCCCCATCATGCTCTACGGCGTGACCATGGGCATCTTCGGCATCGGTACCTGATTGCTACATTCGCGCATACAGAGTTTCTACCAAGAACTGCCTCCGGCGAAAGCCGGAGGCAGTTCTTCTCGTTATGAAAATAACTGTGCCGTGCGGCACAGATCCATAAGCCGGGCCATGTCCCGGAAGGGCCTGCGGCTGCGGCGCCACACCAGGCTCACCTGGACGTGGATGGGCGGATCCAGGGAGATGGCGGCCATGGTCGGGTCGGTGCAGGCCAGGGGGCGGAGCAAAAAGCCGCTGGCGGTGCCGCTGCGGATCAGACTCTCCACCGTGGAAAGCTGCTCCGACGTGTGAAGCACCCGGGGCGTCACACCGGCCGTTTCAAAGGCGTCTGCCACCAGCTCCCGCAGGGAAAACCCGGTTTGGAACAGCACCAGCGGCTCCCCCTCCAGCTGGGCGGGGGCAATGGCGGACTGTCCCGCCAGACGGTGGCTCCGGCGGGTGCACCAGACGATCTCCAGCGTGGTGACGGGCAGGGCCTCGAACTCCGATTCCAGCGGCTCATGATGGGACACGAAGGCCAGGTCCAGCACATTTTCCCGCAGATCCCGCAGCAGCGTTTTGGTGCCCAGCTCCTCTGTCTCCAGCAGCAGCTCCGGGCACCGGGCGTCTATCTCCCGGTACAGCCGGGGCAGCAGCACGGTGCCGATCATGGGCGGCACGCCCAGCCGCACGGGCCGGCGCCGCTGGCCCAGGGCCTGCATCTGGGCGCTTACGTGATCGGCGTGGCGCAGCAGGCTCTCCGCCATCTCCCACAGGGCGGTGCCCTCCTCGGTCAGGGAAAAGCCCTGGTAGCGCCGGGCAATGAGGGATACGCCGAATTCCCGCTCTAGCTCCCGGATGGCCATGGATACCGACGGCTGGGAAACGTGGAGCGACTCTGCCGCCCGGGACAGGCTGCGCATCCGGCAGGCGGCACAGAAGTAGCGAAGCTGCTGCAATTTCATGGGCAAAACCTCCAAATCCAGAGCGTTGCTTTGATAATATAAAATTTATTGATATAAATCAAGAAAAACTATATTTGACAAGGCGTACAGGAGATTTTACAATGAAACCAATGAAAAAAGGAGGTGGTGCCGTGGAGCTCTCATTCAAGATCGGCACGCGTACCGAGACCGTCCGCGTGCCGGACGAAGCGGTGCTGGATGTGCTGGAGCCCAATGAGGTGCCGGTGGGACTGACCGGCCAGGCGGAGGTGCGCCGGGCGCTGGCGGAGCCCATCGGAACGCCCCGACTCCGGGAGATCGTCCGGGCGGGGGAGAAGGTGGCCATCGTCACCAGTGATATCACCCGCCCCATGCCCACCTGGGTGGTGCTGCCGCCGGTTTTGGAGGAGCTGTACGGCGCCGGCGTGGGGCCGGAGGACATCACGCTGGTGTTTGCCCTGGGCAGCCACCGCAGGCATACCCCGGAGGAGATGGCGCATCTTGCTGGGGAGCAGGCCTGGCGCCAGATCCGCTGTGTGGACCTGGATGTAAATGACTGCGTCCATGTGGGCACCACGTCCCGGGGCACCCCGGTGGACATCGACCGCCGGGTGGCGGAGGCGGATCGGCGCATCTGCCTGGGCAACATCGAGTACCACTACTTCGCCGGCTACTCCGGCGGTGCCAAGGCCATCATGCCCGGCGTTTCCACCCGGGACGCCATCCAGGCCAACCACTGCCGCATGGTGGAGTCCGCAGCCTGCGCGGGAAAGCTTGACGGCAATCCCGTCCGGGAGGATATCGAGGAGGCCGCCGCCATGGTGGGGGTGGACTTTATCGTCAACGTGGTGCTGGACGCCCACAAGGAGATCATCCGGGCGGTGGCCGGGGATGTAGTGAAGGCCCACCGGGCCGGCTGTGCCTTTTTGGATACCCTCTACCGCAAGGAGCTTTCCCAGCGGGCGGACATCGTGCTGGTGAGCCAGGGGGGCGCACCCAAGGACCTGAACCTCTACCAGACCCAAAAAGCCCTGGACAATGCCAAGCACGCTGTGAGGCCCGGCGGCGTGGTGGTGCTGATCGGCTCATGCCGGGAGGGACTGGGGGAGAAGGTGTTCGAGCAGTGGCTCACCCAGGCCCCCACGCCCCATTCCCTCATCGAACGCATCCAAAAGGAGTTTCGGCTGGGGGGCCACAAGGCGGCGGCCATCGCCATGGTGCTGGAGCAGGCGGACATTTATCTTGTCAGCGATCTGGAGGACGACCTGGTGCGCAGCCTCTTTATGACGCCGTTCCACACGGTGCAGGAGGCCTATGACGCTGCGGCGAAGCGCTGCGGCAGCGGCGCCACGGTGCTGGCCATGCCCTATGGCGGTTCCACACTGCCCTGGACCGGCGACCTGGAGACGTGAAGCAACGAAAAGATCCCATCACCGAAAACGGGTTACAGAAAATTTATCATAAAAGGAGAAGATGACCATGGATTACGCGAAAGAATCCCTGCGGCTGCACTATGAGTGGAAGGGTAAGCTGGAGATGACCCCCCGGGCGGCGGTGGACTCCAAGGAGTCCCTGGCTCTGGCCTATACCCCCGGCGTGGCCCAGCCCTGCCTGGAGATCCAGAAGGATATCTCCAAGAGCTACGAGCTCACCCGCCGGTGGAACACGGTGGCGGTGGTCACCGATGGCTCCGCCGTGTTGGGCCTGGGCGATATCGGCCCCGAGGCAGGCATGCCGGTCATGGAGGGCAAGTGTGTGCTGTTCAAGGCCTTCGGCGACGTGGACGCCATCCCGCTGTGCGTCAAGAGCCACGATGTGGACGAGATCGTCAACACGGTCTATCTGCTCTCCGGCTCCTTCGGCGGCGTGAATCTGGAGGACATTGCCGCACCCCGCTGCTTTGAGATCGAGCGCAAGCTGAAGGAAAAGTGCGACATCCCCATTTTCCACGATGACCAGCACGGCACGGCCATCATCACCCTGGCGGGCCTTTGGAACGCCCTGAAGGTGGTGGGCAAGAAGCTGGAGGATGTGAAGATCGTCATCAACGGCGCCGGCGCCGCCGCCATCTCCATCACCCGGCTGCTGCTGACCGCCGGCGCAAAGCACGTGACGTTGTGCGACCGCAAGGGCGCGCTGTACGCCGGCCGCGCCGAGGGCATGAACTGGATCAAGGAGGAGATCGCCCAGGTGACGAACCTGGAAAAGAAGGCAGGGTCTCTTGCGGACGTGCTGGCGGGGGCTGACGTGTTCATCGGCGTGTCCGCGCCCAACGCCGTCACCACGGATATGGTGAAGACCATGGCCAAGGACGCCGTCATCTTCGCCTGCGCCAACCCCACTCCCGAGATCTTCCCCGACGACGCCAAGGCCGGCGGCGCGGCGGTGGTGTCCACCGGCCGCAGCGACTACCCCAACCAGATCAACAACGTGCTGGTGTTCCCCGGCGTGTTCCGGGGTGCCCTGGACGCCCGGGCCAGTGACATCAACGACGAGATGAAGCTGGCCGCGGCCCGGGCCATCGCGGAGCTCATCTCCGACGAGGAGCTCAGCGCGGACTACATCATCCCCGCGGCCTTCGATCCCCGGGTCAAGACCGCCGTGGCGGAGGCGGTGTGCCGCGCCGCCCACGACTCCGGCGTGGCCCGCATCTGAAAAATGCAGGAAAAGCGCTCCGTTCCCAACTGGGAACGGAGCGCTTTTTTGTCAGCGCATGGCGATGGTGACCTCTGTCTCCGCCGCCAGCTCGCCGCGGACATGGACGGTGCAGCGGCAGGTGGCGATGGCCTTTTCCGGCCGCTCGCTGAGGAGCCGGGCCCGGATCTCCAGGGTGTCGCCGGGGAGGATCTTGCGCAGAAAGCGCACATTGTTGATCCCCAGAAACAGCGGCGTCTTGCCGGCGTAGACCGGCTTGCTCATGAGCACCAGATCGGTGGCCTGTGCCGTGGCCTCCACCGTATACACGCCGGGCAGCACCGGCTCACCGGGGAAGTGGCCCCGGAAAATGTCCCGCTGAGGGTCTACCCAAAAGGTGGCCGTGATGGACTCGCCGGGCACCAGCTCGCTGGCCTCGTCAATGAGCAGCATGGGGTCCCGGTGGGGAAGGATGTCCATCACCTGCTGGTGCGTCAGGGAAATTGCTTTACACATAGAGATGCCTCCTGAAGATGTGCCATAGGGCACAGACTTTTCCGTACTGTGGAACAAAATTCCGAAAATGTGCTATAAAAGATTCACAAGCCCACAGGCTTATGGTATACTCTTAACCATAAGCAGGAATGTCCGCTTTGTCAAGCGGGCATTCCCATCGAGTTTTATGGAGAAGGGAAGGAAACGCGGCCATGGCGAAAGAGCAGGTGTCCAGCATCCTCCGCGCTCTGCAGATCCTGGAGTGCTTCATGGATCGGGAGACGGAGTGGACGCTGAAGGAGTTGGTGGAGCATCTGGATATGCCCTCCACCACGGTGTTCCGGCAGGTATCCACCCTGGCGGACCGGCAGTATCTGGTGCAGGACCCTGTCCGCAAGAGCTACCGGGTGGGACCGCGGCTGATGCTGCTGGCCAGTGCCATTTTGGGCCAGTCGGACCTGAGGCGGGTGGCCCGGGCAGAGCTGGAGCATCTGAGCGATACGGTACAGGAGACCATCAACCTCAGCGTGCTGCTGGAGCGGGATATTTTCTATCTGGACAAGGTGGAGACCCACCGGTCCATCGTCTGCAACACGCAGATCGGCGGGCGGGCGCCGGCCTATGCCACCAGCAGCGGCAAGGTGATGCTCTCGTGCCAGGATGCCGCTTTTATTGACGACTACTGTGAGTGGATGCGCCGCAAGGCGCGGCCCCTGACGGACAGCACCATCACCGACCCGGACCGGCTGCGGGACGAGCTGGTGCAGGCCCGCCTCAACGGCTACGCCATGGACGTGGGTGAGATCGAGATCGGCCTGATCTGCGTGGCCGCGCCCATCTATGATATGAACCGCCGGGTGGTAGCGGCGGTGAGCATCTCCGGCCCGGATTACCGCATGCGCCAGGACCAGGAGGACATGATCCGGGAGGTGCGGCAGACGGCCGCCAACATCTCCCGCCTGCTGGGCTACCGGCTGTAAGTGCGTAAAAAGAGCGCCCGCTCAGGCGGGCGCTCTTTTTTTCATCAGAAAAAGGACTCCAGAATATAGAGCTCCAGCATGGAGGAATCAAACAGCAGGTACAGGTGATTGCGGCTGTCCGAGGGGTCCGCGGCGGTGTACCAGAGGCACTTGTCCAGGTCCGGCCGCTGCCGCTCCGGAACGTCCAGATCGTCCATCAGCGCCTCCATCGCCTCCGCCGCGGCCACATCCGCCGGCGGGGCCTGCCAGGAAAGGGCGGACTCGATGCCGCTGCCCACGGCGTATTGCAGCACGTGATACCGCTCACCGTCCCCGTGGAAGCTGGGGCCGGAGTCCGTCTCGTAGACCGCCTCGCTGCTCTCCGGCAGGGAGAGATCCCAGTTTAGCTCCACCGTCGCGGTGTAGTCCCTGCGCTCCAGCAGCGGGCGAAGACTGCCGCCGGTCAGCAGCAGGAGCGATGCCAGAGCGCCGACGGTCAGGACCGCCGCGCCCAGAGCGGCCAGGCCCAAGGTCCTTCGGATCCGGGGCCGCAGCTGCCGGGCGGTCATGCATCGCCTCCGGCAAGATAAGCGGACAGGGACCAGCTGCGCCAGTCGGCACAGTCCGCCCGGGCCTGGGCCTGCCGCCGGGCGATCACATCCGCCAGCGTCTCACCTTCGGAGGCATAGAGGCCCTCTGCCTCGTAGGTCCAGGCCGGGCGGCTCCCGTCCAGCCGCTCCAGCTGGGCCAGGGCGCCGTAGGAGAGGGACTCAGCCAGGTAAAAAACGCTGAGGGAGGAGCTCTCCCCGTCCAGATAGCGGTCCACCTGGTCTTTGGCCACCAGGTAGTCCACGGGGATGCAGTTGAGCACCAGCCATCCGCAAAGGGCGATGGGCACGGCCCGGCGCAGGAAATACCGCTCGGGACGGTGCAGCTTCCACAGGGCGCACAGGAAGAAAAGCGCCATCATGACCATGCCCCAGCCGGTGAGAAATCGCTTGAAGGAAAGACCGTAGGCACCGATATACAAGCCCATGCGCCAGGCGGCAGAGGCTAAAAGCAGAAAGCTCTCCAGGATCAGCACGGCGCCCAGGGCCCGCACCGCCGTCCACACCCGGCCGCCCCGGCGGCTCACGGCCAGGGCTGCCAGCAGCACGGTCAGGTTCACCACGGTGACGCCGGTCATCTGGAAAAAGCCGCTGCGGGCCCACTGGGCATAGCTCAGTCCCCGGCTGGCCAAGTAGTCCGCCCCGCCGAATAGCCCTGCGGACTGTACTGCCAAAAAGAGGAGATACAGCGCATCCAGTGCCGCCAGCACCAGGGCGGGGGCCAGGGGATCGGTGAAGACGGGCTTGCTCTGCGTGGCCTTCAGCGGCGTGGGGTGGCCCAGGGCGTAAAGCAGGCTGAACACAAAGGGGAGGGCGGCCAGGGCCAGCACCAACTTCCACAGGGTCTCATTCAGATGGGAGGAGACGAAGGTGCGCAGGCTGGCTGTGGCGGCGGCGAACAGGGCGTCGGCAGAGGAGAGCACGGGCACCAGGATCGCCACCAGCACCAGCGCCATGACCCCGCCGGCCACCGCAGCCCCCAGACGGCGGGAGCGGTGCTCCTTGGGCGGCACCAGGGCGGCCCACGACGCACCTAAGTGGCTGAAAAGTCCCCAGATCAGCAGCAAAAACCGCTCGCCCAGCATGCCGATCCGCCACCAGGGCAGGCGGCAGCAGCCGGCAAGGGACAGGGCGTGCAGAGGCAGGAGGAGCAGCAGCGCCAGGAAGTTCCACAGCCGGAAATACAGGCTGGAGCCGATGGCGAAGGATGCGCCCAGGGCCAGATTCAGACCCAGCAGCAACAGATGGTTGCGTCCGGTGAAGGCCCGGCGGCCCAGAGCGAGGGCCAGCAGGGCGTACCAGCCCAGTGTAGATGCGAAGATGCCCAGGCCGTGGGGCCAGGCCCAGAGGATGGTGTCCTCTGCTAAGAAACACCAGAGGAAGGTGAGGGGCAGAAGCGCCCGCTCGCGGGCAGTGATGGACAGGGGAACAGAGGCTTTTTGGGTAGGCTTCGCCGGCCCTCCCGGCGGCAGGGCTTGTTCAAATTGAGACATATGCAATTCTCCTTTTCAAAGCTGTCCGTCAAATAAGGACAGCGGCACGTTTGCGGGACCGGCCCTCAGGGGGCCTTTTCCTCCGGTACATACTCCAGCAGATCTCCCGGCTGGCACTCCAGCGCGTCACAGATGGCCTCCAGGGTGGAAAAGCGGATGGCCTTTGCCTTGCTGTTTTTCAAGATGGACAGATTGGCCAGGGTGATGTCCACTTTCTCCGAAAGCTGGGAGAGGGTCATTTTCCGCCGGGCCAGCATCACGTCCAGATTCACCACGATCGCCATGCAGACCCTCCTCAAATCGTCAGGTCGTTTTCCGCCTTCATTTCGGCGGCCTGACGGAACAGAGCCGACATGACCAGGCACAAAAGCCCTGCCATGGCAAAAATAGGGACAAAAAGGGCATTATAAGTGACCAGGGGGAAGAGGGAACGGTAAAACCAGATGCTCCATCCGACCCGTATCGCTGCCGCCCCGGCGATCAAAAAGCAGCAGATCGCTGCCCGGCGCAGGGAAACGGCGTTTTCCGCCGAGAAGGGAGTGCCCCGCAGGATGGTCCGCAGCACCCGCCGTCCCTGCCAAAGGATGACGGCCGTACAGATGCCGGAGACCACCAGAAACAGTGTCAGCATCAAGGCCTTGGGGCTTTTCCAGCACCAGAACCAGGCGAGAAAGCTGGCGGCGGCACCTGCGGTCAAAATATCATCCTGGCCCGGATGAAAGAAATCACCCAGGTAAGAGACGACTCCACCCAGCAATCCGTACCCGTCCGACAGCTCCAGGGATACCACCGCCACGGGGACCAGATACAAAATGATGATGTTGCACACCAGGGCGATCAGCACCAGGGCGTTCAGGACCCGGGCGATCTTACAGATCCGGGAAGATTCCATGGACATTCCTCCTTTACTATGGGCATCGTAGCACGGCACATATCGAAAGTCAATCTTTTTTTATCGTTTTTCAATAAAATATCAATAGGGGGAGGGGCGCGGCGCCCGGGACAAAAAACAGGAAAGCGGGCAGCCGTTCGGCTGCCCGCTTTTCTGTATGATATAGAGAAAGGAGAGGGAAAATGTTGCCTGGATCACAAGCATCTCTGCTTGATGAGTTCATGATACCCACACCGGGAGCGAAAGTCAACAGGTCCGGGATAAGCTTCACAATTTGTTTACAACCCATGCGTTTTTCCGGAATTTCATTCATAAACTGTTCAAAAATATTGGCAATATGAACATTGCATTTTCTCCGGCACCATGGTAGTATTTAGCATGCTAATATTTAGCAGGCTAAATGAAACGGGAGGTGCGTCATGCAGCAGATCAACGCGCTGGCGCCACAGATGGGGCATGCGGCCCAACTGGCAAGGAGCAGACTGGAAGCACGGCTGAGTCAATACGACGTAACACCGGTGCAGACCCATGTGCTGCTGTACCTGGCTCACCACGGCGGGCAGGCGCCCCAGTGCCAGCTGACTGCCTTTTTGAAGGTGAAACCGTCCACAGCCAACGGCATTTTGGACCGCCTGGAGGAAAAGGGCATGGTGGAGCGCAGCGTCAGCGGCGCGGATGCACGCCGCCGCTTCATTACCCTCACGGACAAGGGAAGAGAGCAGCAGGCCCTGTTCCGCAAGAACTTTCGGGCGGCGGAGGAGCGCATGCTGCGGGGCCTGACCCCGGAGGAAGTGGAGACGTTCCGCTCCCTGCTGGGGCGCATCATACAAAATCTGGAGGAGGATCAGAACCCATGAGAAAAACACTCTGGCCGCATCTGCGGCCATACAGCCGGTGGATCGCCCTGGGCGTTGCGTGCAGCGCCATGGAGGCCATCTTTGAGCTGCTCATCCCTCTGGTGATGAGCGATATCGTGGACATCGGCATCGCAAACGCCGATCAGGCCTATGTGACCCGGAAGGGCATTCAGATGGTGGTCATGGCCATGGTGTCGCTGTGCTTCGGCCTGGGCGGCGCGGCCTGCTCCGCCATTGCCGGCCAGGGCTTCGGCGCCAATCTGCGCGCCGCCCAGTACGGCCATATCCAGGAGTTTGCCTTCTCCAACATCGAGAAGTTCTCCACGGCCTCTCTCGTGACCCGCCTGACCAACGACGTCAACAACATGCAGATGACGCTGATGATGGGCATGCGCCTTCTGGTGCGCGCCCCGGTGATGCTGGTGGCGGCATTGTTTTTGTCCATCCGCATCAGCTACCAGCTCAGCAATGTCTTTTTGGTGGCGCTGCCTCTTTTGATCGTGGTGGTGGCCCTCATTTTGACCAAGGCCAGCCCCCTGTTCCGCTCCCTGCAGGAAAAGACCGATGCGCTGAACCTGGTGGTGCAGGAGAACCTGACCGGCATCCGGGTGGTGAAGTCCTTCGTCCAGGAGGACTATGAGCGGGAGAAGTTCGCCAAGCGCAACAACGACCTGCGCGCCACCTCCCAGAAGGCCTTCGGCATGGTGGTCATCAATATGCCGGTGATGATGCTCATCATTTACGGCACCATCATCGCCGTCATGTGGTTCGGCGGCCAGATGGTCTATGCCGGCACCCTGGAAGCCGGCAAGCTTCTGACCTACTTCACCTATATCACCCAGATCATGATCTCGCTGATGATGGTGTCCATGATGTTCATGATGATGACCCGGTCCGTGGCCTGCGCCAAGCGTATCGTGGAGGTGCTGCAGGAAGTGCCCGCCATCACCAACGACGAGGCGGTCACCGAGCAGGACGAGAGCGGCAAGCGGGTCCCCGCCACCGTCCAAGACGGCAGCATCGACTTTGACCATGTGTCCTTCAAGTATGACCGCACCAGCCCCGAGTGGATCCTCCGGGATGTGGACCTGCACATCCGCTCCGGCCAGACTGTGGGTATCCTGGGCGGCACCGGCAGCGCCAAGACCACGCTGGTGTCCCTGATCCCCCGACTCTACGAGGCCACGGAGGGCACGGTGCGCGTGGGCGGCCGTCCTGTAAAGGATTATACCATGGAGCATCTGCGGGACGCGGTGAGCGTGGTGCTGCAAAAGAACACCCTTTTCTCCGGCACCATCCGCGAAAACCTCCTCTGGGGCAATCCCAACGCCACGGAGGAACAGCTCTGGGACGCCTGCCGCAGCGCCTGCGCCGACGAGTTCCTCGAGCGCATGCCCGACGGGCTGGATACCGACCTGGGACAGGGCGGCGTCAACGTCTCCGGCGGCCAGAAGCAGCGGCTTTGCATCGCCCGTGCCATTTTGAAGCAGCCCCGGGTGCTGATCCTGGATGACTCCACCAGCGCCGTGGATACGGCCACGGACGCCAAGATCCGCCAGGCCTTCGCCACGCAGCTCAAAGACACCACCAAGATCATCATTGCCCAGCGGGTGAGCTCCATCTGCCAGGCGGATCTGATCCTGGTCATGGACGGCGGCCGGGTGGTGGCCCAGGGCACCCATGAAGAACTGATGAAAAACAGCGAGATTTATCGCGAGGTCTACACGGCACAGCAGGAAGGAGTGAGCATCGGTGGCTGAGAAAAAACCGATTTCTGTACAGCGTCCCGGCGGAGCGGGACATGGACCCGGCGGCGGTCCCGGCCGCCACGGCTATCAAAAGCCCAAGGATCTCAAGGGCACCCTGGCAAAGCTCATGCGCTACCTGGGCCGCTACAAGGCGGCGCTGTGCCTGGTGGCGGTGCTGCTGGTCATCAGCTCCGCGTGCACCGTGGGCGGGTCCTACCTCATCAAGCCTCTCATCAACGACTATATCCTGCCCGGCGACTTCCCGGGCCTTGCCAAAATGCTGGCATTCATGGGCTGCGTGTATGTGGTGGGCGCGGTCTGCTCCTTCGGCTACGCCCGGATCATGGTCCACGTGTCCCAGAATACGGTGGCAAAGATCCGCAGCGACCTGTTCGACCGCATGCAGTCCCTGCCCCTCAAGTACTTTGACACCCACACCCACGGCGAGCTCATGAGCCGCTACACCAACGATATCGAGACGGTGTCCGAGGCGCTGAACAACAGCTTCGGAAGCCTCATTTCCTGCACGCTCAACTTCGTGGGCACCATCGCCATGATGATCGTCCTGAGCCCCACGCTGACGCTCATCACCTTTGCCATGCTGGCGGTGATGCTGGGCGTGGTGAAGGTGATCGGCGGACGCTCCCGCCGGTACTTTGCCAGCCAGCAGGCAGCCATCGGCGCTGTGAACGGCTATATCGAGGAGATGATCGAGGGCCAGAAGGTCATCAAGGTCTTCAACCACGAGGAGGCGGCCGTGGCCGGCTTTGCCGGACTCAACGAAAACTACCGGCAGGCGGCCACCCGGGCCCAGGCCTACGCCGGCGCCATGATGCCCGCCATGGGCAACCTCAGCTATATCAACTACGCCATCACCTGCTGCGTGGGCGCCATGATGGCCATTGGCGGCGGCTCGTTCCGACTGGGCGACCTGGGCGCGTTCTTGCAGTACACCCGTCAGGTGAGCCAGCCCATCACCCAGATCTCCCAGCAGGTCAACACCATTCTGGCGGCCGTGGCCGGTGCTGAGCGGGTGTTCGAGGTCATGGAGACGGAGCCTGAGGTGGACGAGGGCAAGGTCAAGCTGGTGCGTGTCACGGAGGACCGCAGCGGTGCGCTGCAGGAAGCTTCGTACGACACCGGCGAGTGGGCCTGGAAAAAGCCCGACGGCACTCTGGTGGCCCTGCGGGGCGATGTGCGGTTCGACCATGTGGTGTTTGGCTACGATCCCCGCAAGACCATCCTCCACGACATCTCCCTGTACGCAAAGCCGGGCCAGAAGATCGCCTTCGTGGGCTCCACCGGCGCCGGCAAGACCACCATCACCAACCTCATCAACCGCTTCTACGAGATCCAGTCCGGCACCATCACCTACGACGGCATCGACGTGCGGGACATTGAAAAGGACTCCCTGCGCCGCTCTTTGGGCGTGGTGCTCCAGGATACGCACCTCTTTACCGGCACCGTGGCCGACAACATCCGCTACGGCCGCCTGGATGCCACGGACGAGGAGGTGGAGGCAGCCGCCCGCCTGGCCGGCGCGGATACCTTCATCCGCCATCTGCCCCAGGGATATCAGACGCCCCTCTCCGGCGACGGCGGCAACCTCAGCCAGGGCGAGCGCCAGCTTTTGAACATCGCCCGGGCGGCCTGCGCCAACCCGCCGGTGCTCATTCTGGATGAGGCCACCAGCTCCATCGATACCCGGACGGAGAAGATCATCGAAAAGGGCATGGACCGGCTCATGGCGGGCCGCACCGTGTTCGTCATCGCCCACCGCCTCTCCACGGTCCGCAACGCCAAGGCCATCAT
>CABQCB010000003.1 GCA_902462475.1 uncultured Oscillibacter sp.
CAAGAGCCTGGAGCAGCTGTGCCGCATTGTGAGCGAGAAGGGATTTATCCCTGTGGGCGCGGCGGCCTTTTCCTCCCGCCACTGCATGGCACCCGCCATCAATGCCGCGCGGCCGTGCCCCACGGATCTGGCCGAGGCGGCTGGGTTTGCAAAGCGCGTGGGGGAGAAGCTCTCTGCGCGGGGGGCTCGGGCAATGACGCTGACCACGGCAGACTTTCCGGCCAAGAAATCCATAAACCGGGAAGAGGACCTGATCGCCTATCCCCGCCGCCGGGGGCGCACCAGTTTGGGCTTGCTGCCCGGCACCGGCCCGCAGCTGGTGGGCAGCTGCACGCAGTGCGGCCGCTGCGCACAGGCCTGCCCCACCGGGGCCATCGACAACTGCGGACGGACTGTACAGCCCGAGCTGTGCCTGAACTGCTGTGCCTGCATTGCGGCCTGCCCGGAGAAAGCGCTGGACATTCCGGAGCTGCGTGAGTTCCGGGCCAAATGTGTGGAGAAATTCAGCGCGCCGCTGAGACCAAACAGCTTTTTCTGCAAAGATTGACAGGCCGGTAGACCGGAAAAGGAGGAGAACGATCCTATGAAGCTGTACAAAATTTGTTTCAGTCCTACGGGCGGGACCCAAAGGGCGGCGGACCTGCTTGCACAGGGGCTATCGGATGAGGCCGTGACGGTGGATCTCACCGACGCGGGGGCCGACTTTGCAGCAGTACCGTTCCGGCCGGAGGACGTGGCCTTGATCGCGGTGCCCTCTTACGGAGGACGCGTACCGGAGACCGCGGCCCGCCGTCTGGAAACGTGCCGCGGAAACGGAGCCAGGGCGGTCTTGGTGTGCGTATACGGAAACCGCGCCTATGAGGACACGCTGGTGGAGCTGGCAGATACGGCCCGGCAGGCGGGCTTCCGGGTAGTTGCGGCGGCAGCGGCTGTGGCCGAACACTCCATTGCCCGGCAGTTTGCGTCCGGCCGCCCGGACGCGGAGGATGCAAAGACGCTGCGTGATTTTGCCGCCCGCATCCGAAAAAAGCTGGAGGAGGGGGATACTGACATGCCGCAGATCCCCGGGAACCGCCCCTATAAAAAAGCAGGCGGCGGAGGAATGGTGCCTGGCGTCAGCGGGGACTGCGACCTCTGCGGCCGGTGCGCCCGGCTCTGCCCGGTACAGGCGATCCCGGCGGCGGATCCCCGGACCACCGACGCCGGCCGGTGCATTTCCTGCATGCGCTGCATCGCGGTCTGTCCCCGCGGGGCCCGCCGGCTGGACCCGGCCAGACTGGCAGCGGTGGGAGAGATGCTCCAAAAGGTCTGCTCGGAGCGCAGGGAATGCGAGCTGTATCTCTGAATAGACGGCCTGGTGCCTGCCCTGCATGCGCATCCGGCAGGCGAGAGCGCAAGAGGCATGTACGGTGAAAAAGGAAGCCCGTCCCATAAGGGACGGGCTTCCTTTTTCGTGAGGGGGAGGGGGAAGACACCGCGGCAGAGCCGGACGGCGTATATCGATGGAGAGGATCCGCGTTGGGGGGTTATGCGCCGACGAGCTGCATGATTACCATGATCACATATCCGGCCGCACAAATGGCGCCCAGCCAGGGCAGCGCCCACTTGACCCACTTGGTATAAGGGACCTTGATCAAAGACAGGCATGCCATAAAGGTGGGCACGGTGGGCCAGAGCATGTTGGAAATACCGTCGCCCAGCTTGTAAGCCTCGATGGCCACCTGGCGGGAAATTCCGGCCAGATCGGCCATGGGGACCATAATGGGCATCACGATGTAGCACTGGCTGGTGGCGCCGGGCACTGCGCAGTTGAAGAGCAGGTTGAAGATGAACATGCCCAGAATGCCCAGGATCGGCCCCATGGCGGTAATGGGCATGGAAGCGTAGTAGACGATGGTGTCGATGATCTTGGCGTTTTCCATGGTCAGGGAAATCAGTCTGGCCAAGCCGATCACGATGCAGATGTTCGCGGTTCCGGCCAGGCCCTTGCAGAACTCGCTGGCCGTTTTGTTGGGGCCGAGTCCGCCGAACAGTCCGATCAGGACAGCCATCACGAAAAACAGGGAGGTCAGATCATCCGTGCCCCACTTGAGCTGCAGGGAGGCGTACACCATAAATGCAAAACCGGCAACCGTGATCAGCAGCGCCAGGACCTGCTTGCCGTTGAGCTTTTCTTCCTGCACCTGGGCGGATACGTCAATGGCCTCGGGGACAAAATCCGTGCACAGGCTCTTGCTGGGATCTGCCTTTACCTTGCGGGCATAGCGAATGGTCACGAACAGAATGATGGCAAGGAACAGGACATTTTCAAGAATTCTCCAGCCAATACCGGAGAGGATGGGCAATTCTGCAATTTCCTGGCCCACCACCGTGGAGTAGATGTTTGCCCAGCCGGCGTTGAAGCCGGCGGCGCACGCGCCGTAGGTGATCATCAGGCCCACGACACCGTCATAGCCCATGCCCTTGGCCACCATGACGCCAATGGGCAAAACGGCGATGATGGGAGTCAAAAATGTACCGGTACCACCCAGGAGGGTAAAGAAAATGCTCAGACCGATGATGACCAGCTCTTCTTTGCCGCGGGCTCTGATGAGCACCTTCTTCAGCACGGTCTGGAGCGCGCCCGTTGCATCAAGGACGGCCACCATGCCGCTGATGATGAAGATCATCCAGATGGAGGACGCGTTGGACGTCAGGGCCTTGGGGACCTGCTGGAAAAACTGCCAAAGGCCAATGGGGGTATTTTCGATCGTCTGGTAGGTTCCTGCAACCACCAGGGTCTGCCCGTTAACCGTCTCTCTTGTGAACTCACCTGCGGGGACCACGTAGGAGCACAGCGCCACGATGATCGCGATCGCCATGGATAATACGATGGTATTTATGGTTTTGACCTTCTTTGCTTTCGCTTCTGCCATAATAGTACCCTCCTAGAAATGTTGTGTGATGGGAACAGGGATGTTAGGAACGCTCCAGGACTTTTTTGAGAATGGTGTAATTGCGGTCAAAAGACGCAATGTCCAGCTTTTCATCCGGCGTGTGCGCCGCAAAATGCGTAGCCACCAGCACGATGACGTCCAGATCGGGGATCTTCTCCCGGAACAGACCGATTTCATTGCCGTAGTGAACGCCCACCGGCTTCAGATCCAGGCCGGTTTCTTCCTTGTATACCTCTGCATAGGTTTGGCACAGCGGCGTGCCAAACGGCAGGTAGTGACCCGGATAGCAGCCGCTCTCCCGGTATTCAAAGCCGTATAGGTCTGCGTACATGTGAAGGTGCTCCGCCATATCCAGCATCTGGGATTTGACGACGCTCTTGGGCTTGTAGCGAATGGAGACCGAAGTATCTTCCAGGGAGATCACTTCCAGATTTGCGGTTGTGAACGGCAGATTTTCAAAGACCAGACTGCGAAACACACAGCCCGTGGGCAGCATGTACAAAAGGGAGATCAGCTCGCGGCTCTCTGCCGAATTCATGGGTGCACACCGGCACGAATACGAGCTGGAAGAGAATTTCATCCGGGGATCACTGTCCCGGTGCTCCTCGGCCACCTCACCGGCGATCCGGTTCGCGATTTCAAGAGCGCGTGCAGCCAGCTCCGGCTGAACGGCCACCACCGCAGTTGCCTCGGCAGGGATGGTGCTCACGGCGCCGCCCTGGAAGCGGACAACGCCGATATCCTGTTCCTTTTGGATGTAGTGCAGCATTCTGGCCAGGATCTTGATGGCGTTGGCGCCTTCCTTATTCATGGCGTTGGCGCTGTGTCCGCCCTGAAGTCCGGAAACCTGCAGCTCCACCACGGTGCAAAGCTGCTCTGCCTGGCGGTGCACGGCCTTTTCAAAGCTGCCGTTGATGGCGCCGGCCGTCATGACCAGGGTGGTCCCTTCGGTATTTCCGTCCATGCTGATCATCTTTCCCGCATGCAGCAGCTCTGCGTCCACGTACATCGCGCCCACACAACCGGCTTCCTCGGCGGTGGTAAATACACATTCCAGCGCAGGGTGCTGCAAGTCCTTCTCGTCGAGGATCGCCAGCATGTAAGCGATGGCCACGCCGTCATCAGATCCGCAGGTGGTCTCCCGGGCCATCAGGTATCCGTCTTTTTCCACCAGCTCAATGGGCTGGGTCTCAAAATCAAAGGTGCTGCCAGGCCGCTTGGCCCAGATCATGTCCATGTGGCCCTGCAGCATAATGGGGGTGTGGGATTCGTACCCGGGAGTCGCGTCTTTGTAAATGATGACGTTATGGTGTTCGTCCTCATGGAAGCGCAGCCCACGATCCTTGGCCCATTGGACCACATAGGCGGCGATTTTTTCTTCGTGAAAGCTCCCCCGGGGGATCCTGGAGATATCTTCGAATATTTTCCGATAGGGTTTTCCTTGATAATCCAAAACATAGCTCATGCCATCAGGCTCCTTTCTGCTTGGGAGAGAGGGAAACTCCTTTTTCACAGAGCAGGATGCGGACGCCGGCTACCATGGAATACCAAACCATGGCGGAAATCGTTCCGTCGAAAAAACAGACGAGAATGCTTTCCCCTGCCATAAACTGTCCGACACCGCTGATAAGCCCCATAAATATTCCCAAGGCCAGGGTTTTTCTGCGCAAACCCTTTTGCAAAATAAAATAGAACACCAGCGCCACAACCGCAAACGTCAAAAGCTGATCATGGATTGTCATCATTGCTACCTCCCGGCGTTAAGCCTGCGTGACGGTGACCACCTCTGCCCGGCGAATGGTTTCCTCGGTCAGTTCATTGCCGATCCCCGGCCGGTCGGGGACTTCAAAGGCTCCGTTGACCGGCTGGTAGTCATATTTGCAAAGGGCGATATTTTCCTCGATCAATGCGTACTGGTGCTGCTCGTGGATCACGAAGTTGGGAATGACGGCTTCCAGCTGCAAGGCGGCGGCGGTTGCGATGGGTGCGCCGCACACATGCATTTGAACGCCGATATCGTAGACTCTTGCCATATCGCAGATCTTTTTGCCTTCGGTCAGGCCGCCGCAGTTTCCAAGATCCGGCTGGATGACAGCCAGAGACCGCTTTTCCAAAAACGGGCGGAAGCCCCACCGGCTGAAGATCTCGCCGGCCGCCAGCGGGATCCTGATTTTCTGGGACAGATCCCGGAAAAGCTCCGGATTGAGGGGCTGGGTGGGCTCTTCGTAGTAATAGCAATGCAGGGGCTCCAGCGCCCGTCCCAGCTGCACCGCGGAATTTGCATCCGTCTGCGCATGCAGCTCAATAATGATCTCCATGTCAGGGACGGCCTCCCGGATGGCGGCTACCCGCGCAACGGCAAGATCGATCTGCTGGGCGGACAGGATCCCCGTAAAGTCCCAGTCCCAGCCGCCCTGCTGATTCACGCCCAGGGGATCCACCTTCAAGCAGCGGTATCCGTCGGCCAGCACGCGCCGGGCCACATCGGCATACTCGGCAGGCGTCACCAGATTTTTGCTGACAGGGGCCCAATCAAATTGGACCTGGCTGGCATAGGCGCGGATTTTGTCTCGCGTTTTTCCGCCCAGAAGCTGCCAGACGGGGACGCCCAGCCACTTTCCCTTGATGTCCCACAGCGCCATATCCATGGCGCTCATGCCTGCAAAGATCACGGCGCCGCCGCCCTGGCCCCAGAAGGTTCCCCGGTGGAGGCGGTCCCAGATCTGCTCGATATTTCTGGGGTCCATTCCGATGATGCACTTTGCAAAATCCACGCAGATGCCAAAGGCAGCGTGAATGGCATCGGAGTAGGCCAGACCGATTTCTCCAAAACCGGAGATCCCCTCGTCGGTATTGATTCTTACAAATGTGGGATTCCACATGGTGCCGTCTGACGCCCGCTCACTGGACATTTTTGCTTTAATGACGTCGATGCTGGTAATTTTCAACAGCGGTTCCTCCCTTTTCGGTAATGTTGGATCATGGAACGGCACCCGTGCCTCAAATGACACCGCGGGCTTTCCATTCGTTCAGACGCGCGTCAGACACGCCGAACGCATGATAGATTTCCGCATTGTCCTGCCCCAGCGCAGGCGCCGGGGTTTTGACGCAGGGCTTGGTATCTTCCAGCTTCACGGCGCAGCCGTTTACCGTGATAGGGCCCAAGGTGGGGTGATCCATCTCCACGAACATCTTCCGGTCCTTGATTTGGGGATCGTCGAGGATCTGGCGAATGTCGTAGATCGGCCCGGCGGGAATCCCTTTGGACAGGATCCACTCCACCGCTTCGTCCATGGTCTTGTCTGCCAGAACGGTCTCGATCACCTCCTGGAGGGCGTCCTGGTTTTCCAGGCGCCCGGGCATGTCCGTGAAGCGGGGGTCCGAGATCAGGTCAGGCCGATTTAAAATTTCCGTGCACAATGTTTCAAACAGCTTCTGATTTCCGGCAGCAATGATGATCTTGCCGTCTTTTACCTGGAAGGCATCATAGGGGGACACCGCGGCATAGCGGTTGCCCATCCGGGGAGGAATGACCCCCGATTCCAGATACTTGATGGCGGTATTTTCCGTGGCGGCAACCACCGCATCCATCAGGCTGATATCCACCCGCTGGCCGCGGCCGGTAATAGTTCGGGCGTTGACCGCAGCCAACAGTCCGATTGCCAAATGGAGGCCGCCCAAAATATCGCCCATGGCGCTTCCGGCCCTGGTGGGCGGGCCGCCGGCGGAGCCGGTAATGGCCATCAGTCCGCCCATGGCCTGAGCCAGGATATCGTAGCCGGGACGCAGGCGGTAGGGGCCGGTGTTTCCGAAGCCGGAGACCGAGCCGTAAATCAATCTGGGGTTGAGGGCTTTCAAAGTCTCATAGCCAAGCCCCAGCTTGTCCATAACGCCGGGCCGGTAATTTTCCACCACGATATCGGCCTTTTTCACCATTTCGCAAAAAAGCGCTTTGCCCTCGTCCGATTTCAGGTTGAGCGTGACGCCCTTTTTGTTTCGGTTGATGTTGGCAAAATACAGGCTCTCCCGGCAGCCCGCCTTGTTTTCCCGGAAGGGCGGATATGACCGGGTATCGTCGCCTGTCTGGGGGAGCTCGATCTTGATCACTTTGGCGCCCATATCCGCCAGCATCATGGTGCAGTACGGTCCGGCCAGCACACGGGTCAGATCCAATACTACCAGATTTTCCAAAGCCCCGTGCTCGATCATGGTTTCGTCTCCTCAAGGTCGATTTTCATCCGCATGAAGGCGGACCCCATGGATTTGCCCAGAGAGTCCAGCCGCAGGGAGTGGGTGGCGCCGCCCCCCAGGGCGTGCTTCATCACAAAGTTCATGCCGCAAAGGGTATCCACGTCGTAGCGGGTGATCTCCCCTTTGACCATATCGCCGAAGTATGCCTTTACGCGATCCACGGTCAGCACACGCTTGAGGAATTCATAATCCTTGGGGTCGCGGGCGAACACGCAGACATTGCTGGTGTCGCCCTTGTCGCCGCTGCGGCCGTGGGCCAGGGTGTTGAGATAAACCTGTGCCATGTTATTTCACCTCCAGAATGTGGGACTCCAGCTTTACAGCGTCCCTGGGGATCAAAGTGGGCCACAGACCGATCACATCGGTGACATGGGACCGGCCGCCGAAGAAGGAAGCGCCCGGAGGCCCGTTGAGCTGCAGGGGGCTGATCTCGGGAATGATCATCTGGGCATCCCGCTTTTCCTTGGTTCGGATGGCGATGCGCAGAACCACTTCGTTCATGCGCCGGATCAGGTCGTCATCCACCTCGGCCACGTCCAGATGAAGGGCGTTGAGACCCACGTAGTCGATGCGCAGGTCCTCGTACTGCATCCCCTTGCGCTTCATCTTCTTCATGAGGATATCTGCGGCGTACTGGGCTTTCTCGTAGGCGTCGGGCCAGGCAAAGGAGAGATAGGTGACCACCTTGTAGCCGGCGTGATAGCCCAGGCACAGCTTCAGCTGGTCCGGCTTGGCCTTGCCCTTGATGCCGCCCACCCGGACCCGGTTGTCCCCGTCCTGGGTCAGCGTGGCGTGACTGATGTCCACGGTGACATCGGGGGTGATGTAGTTGGCAGGGTCGTGGACCTCGTAGAGGAACTGCTCCTTACAAGTCTGCTCGGAGATGAGGCCGCCGCAGTCGGGCGCCTTGGTAATGTGGAAGCTGTCCTCGGTCAGCTCGGCGATGGGGAATCCCAGCTGGTCCATGTCCGGCACGCTGCGCCAGTCGTACTGGAAGTTGCCGCCGGAGCCCTGGCCGCCGCACTCCAGCAGGTGACCGGCCATGATTCCCCGGGCCAGATCGTCCAGATCACTGTCCTTCCAGCCAAACTCATACGCAAGCGGCGCCAGGAACATGGCGCTGTCGGCTGCCCGGCCGGTGATGACCGTGTCCGCGCCCTGGGCGATGCAGTCCATGATGGGCTCCCGGCCGAAGTAGACGTTGGCGTTGACCAGCTTATCCTTGATCTGGCTGAAGTCGCCCACATCGTCCATGTTCTTGAATTCGCAGCCCTCGGCAATCATCCGGGGGATCTGGTCCAGCAGGTCGTCGCCGGTGACATAGCCGATCTTGTAGCCGTGCATCCCCTGGTCCTCGGCCACGGCCTTCAGGGCCTCCACGGCGCCGGTGATGTTCATGCCGCCGGCGTTGGTAATGATGCCGATTTTTTTGTCAAAGGCCTCTTTTCCGATCTCCTTCATCAAGCTGATGAAGTCCCGGGCATAACCGGCAGCCGGATTTTTCATCCTCTGGCGCTGCATGATGGACAGCGTCAGCTCTGCCAGATAGTCACAGGCCATATAATTGAGATCTGCATGGCGAACCATGTGGATTGCCGCATCGGGACTGTCGCCCCAGAAGCCCTGGCCTCCTCCAATGGATATTTTTTTCATACTTACAGCTCCTTTTGGTTTGTTCTGTGTTTTCTGACAGCTACATTGTAGCAGCCCCGTTCTCTAAAATCTTTTGTGGGGAATTCCACAAAAGATTTTGGGGATTTGCGCAAAAAAGCGGCAAGTTGTATCCTTTCTGACACAACTTGCCGTATCCTTTTTGGCACTGTTTACTTTTCGCCACAGGTGAGGATGCCGAACTCCGCGCACTTTCGATAAAATGTCCGGCGGCTGATGCCCAGCTTTTTCATGGCGGCCGTCCGGTTTCCGCTGCAAGAAGCCAGCGCGGTGCGGATCACCTCTGCTTCAAAGGCCTGCACCTGGTCTGCAAGCGGCGCATTGCCGTCAAGCGCAAAAGTGGGATGGGCGGGATTTCCCGGTTCCTTTCCGCTTTCTGTCCGCTCCAGGACCGGCAGGCTGTCGTCCGACAAAATCACCGCTCTTTCCACATAGCTTTTTAATTCCCGCAGATTTCCCGGCCAGCTATATTTCTGGAGTTCCTGGTAGATTTGGGAGGAAAACGTCACGTTTCGATGATATTTTTCATTGCACACCGATAGGAAGCGGTTTGCGATGGGGATGATATCATCCCGCCGCTCCCGAAGCGGCGGCAGAGACACCGTGATCGTGTTCAGACGGAAAAACAGCTCCTTGCGGAACCGTCTGTCCCGGACCAGCGGCTCCAGCGGCTGGCTGCTGGAGGCGATCAGGCGCACATCCACAGCGCGCTCTTCCTGGGCGCCGGCTTGATGGGAGACACCGTCCTGCTGCAAAAGATACAAAAGACGGGACTGGGCGGCCAGAGGCAGCTCTTCGATCTCGTCCAGAAACAATGTGCCGCCGTCTGCCAGCATGTATTTGCCGCTTTTCTGCCGGGCCTCGTCCCCGAAAAGCTCTTCTTCCATCATATGGGAGGGAACGGCGGCGCAGTTTACGACGATCAGCGGTTTTTCCCGGCGGCTGCTGCACTGATGCAGGTAGTGGGCCATGGCGTTTTTTCCGGTGCCGCTTTCCCCGTAGATCAGCAGGGGCACATCGGTCAAAGCCACGGTGGCGGCTTTTTGGATCGTGGTTTGAAAAGACTTGTTGTAAGAGGTGATGCCCAGCCTCTCCGCGGTTTCCTGGCTCCGGATCCGCTGGGAGTACTCATCCATAATGCCGGACATGTGCCGCATTTCCTGGTTGAGCTGATGCAGCCGGGTCACATCTCGAAAAATAGAAACTGCGCCTATAAAGATGTCCCCATCCCAGAGGGGAAACGTACGCAGGGAAACATATTTCTTGATGGAGGCGATGAGCTGCTTCTCATTGGTAAACGGCGAACGCTTTTCCAGAGTCTGCCCCAGCAGCGAGCCGGGCTCCACCTCTTGGATCATTCTTCCCAGAATGCGGCGCAGCGGTACGCCCAGCACCGATACATACGCCGGATTGGCATAGAAAATACGGCCGGCGGCATCCACAGCAACGACGCCGTCATTCATGCTGTCAAGAATTTGCTCAAAGCGGAACGTGCGCTGCCGCTCCAGCAGGTACAATAAGGTCTCCTTTTGTACCTTGCCGAACACGCTTCCCTGGCTGTTGGCAATGTAAATGGTATCCGGAAATCCTGCCAAACTCTCCGTTGTCAGCCCTGACAGGTCTTGGCCGCCTTGCAGGACATGGGCAAAATCCGGCTGATCCTCCGGCCGGATCCGCCGTGACAGGTCACGAAGCTTCATAGTAGTTGTCCGCCTTTTATTCCGTAGATGTAGTTGGTTCCATTATGGCACAGAGGCGGTAGCCCCGCAAGAAGGTTTTGCGTCGGCCTGTTTTGCCCGGCGCCCGCGGCGGCAGATTCTGCCCTGCTGCCGGGCTTTTACAGCCGACCGCGAAGCTTCGCATGTTGAGGCGGCGGGGACAAAAAGGAGAAAGCCTGTCCCTGATGGGACAGGCTTTTTTCAAAAATACGGGATCTCGTGCTTGCCGGCGGCGGGGTCTGTGCTTCCGCCATGAGCAAAAGCGTACAAGCAAAGCGCGGCTGCCGGGCACGTGGAGGCGCGTTATCGCGCCTTGACACTGAAGCGCTTTACAAGACTGGTGGAAACGGTGGTGTTCAAAAGCCCCACAGACGCCATCTGGTGGGGAACTTCTCCCCGCTTGATCCGGCGGTCCAGAAGGTCCACGGCCACGGTGCCCAATTCCTCCTTGAAAGCATGGATGGTGGTCAGGGGAGGGTCCAGCATCTCGCACATGGGAATATCGTCAAAACCGATCACGGAAATATCGTCCGGCACCCGGTATCCGTGCTTTTTCAAAACCCGGATGACGGCCGCGGCCAGAATGTCGTTTTCTGCAAACAGAGCCTCCGGCAGGGGAGGATCTCCCTTGATCCAGGCGTCAAAATCCTGGAAGGCGCCTTCGGAGGAGACATCCACCTCGATGGTGTCGGCGATCTGGAGACCGGACCGCTCCAGCGCGGACCGGACGCCCAGCTCCCGCTCATCCAGGTTGCGGATGCGCTGCTTGGCTTTCACGTAGCCGATCCGGCGGTGTCCCGTCTGCAGCAGATACTCGGCGGCGGCTTTCGCCCCGCCGAAGCAGTCGTTCGTCACGCAGTCCGCCCGGTTGGACAGCAGACTGCTGTCCACCACCACCACGGGGGTGGCGCCCAGATACCCGAACAGCTGCTCCAGCTCCGGCAGCTGGGCCTCCGTGATATCCGTTCCCAGAAAAATGAGACCGTCTGCGTTGCGGATGAATTCCAGGGTCTGGGGATTGTACATGTCGCCGGCGTTCAGATAGCGGACCTGGGTGCCGTATCCCAGCTCGGTGGCCCGGGATTCCACGCCCTGGAGGACAAAGGAGGCAAAGGAGGTGTGCTCTGCGATCTGCACGAATTTGCCGGCATAGCGCACAAAGCAGATGGTCTTTGGACTGCAGGGCGCACTGCTTGCGTCCGGGCGGGAGTAGCCCAGCTGCATGGCGGTTTCCAGAACCAAAGCGCGGGTATTTTCGCTGACACCGGGCTTCCCGTTCAGCGCCAAAGAGACGGCGGACTGCGAGATGTTCAGCTTTGCGGCGATATCTTTGGCGGTAACTCCTGGCATAACGACGACCTCCCGGCAAGTGTTGAGCTTATTATATATCAACATCAGTGAAAAATCAACTAAAATATTTATATAAATTTTATTGAGCGGAGAGGTGGAGAGAGCGGCGGCTGCTTGGTTGATTCTGGTAATTATGCACAACGTTAATCGATTAGACAGTGTATGCATTGACAAAAAGAGGAAAAGACGCCAAAATTTCATTGACATATGAGATAAAATTACCTAAACTTTACTCAAGAGCAGCGAGGGAACGCTGCTGAATTGAGATGAAGAGGAGATACGATCATGAAAAAGTTGCTTGCAATGCTGTTGACGCTGTCCATGGTCTTTGCGCTCTCTGCCTGCGGAAGCAGCCAGGAATCCGAAACGCCCCCGGAGGAAGAGACCCCTGCCACGGAGGAAGGCGGCAGCAATCTGGTCGGTGTGGCCATGCCCACCAAGGATCTGCAGCGCTGGAATCAGGATGGTGAGAACATGAAGGCCCAGCTGGAGGCCGCCGGCTACACGGTGGATCTGCAGTATGCCGCCAACGACATCCCCACCCAGGTCTCCCAGATCGAGAATATGATCGCCAACGGCTGCGAGGTCCTGGTGATCGCCTCCATCGACGGCGAGGCTCTGGGCACGGTGCTGGATCAGGCCAAGGAGAAGAACATCCCTGTCATCGCCTATGACCGCCTCATCATGGGCTCCGACGCCGTCAGCTATTACGCCACCTTCGATAACTGGGATGTGGGCGTGAAGCAGGGCGAGTACATTGTCGACGCGCTGGATCTTGAAAACGCCGGCGACAAGACCTACAACATCGAGTACATCACCGGCGACCCCGGCGACAACAACATCAACTTCTTCTTCGACGGCGCCATCAGCGTCCTCCAGCCCTACATCGACGCCGGCACTCTGGTTTGCCCCTCCGGCCAGACCGAAAAGCAGACCGTAGCCACCGCCAACTGGGCCACCGACGCGGCGCAGTCCCGTTTTGAGAACATCCTGGCCTCCTACTACGCCGACGGCACCCAGCTGGACGTGGTCCTGGCCTCCAACGACTCCACCGCCCTGGGCGTGGCCAACGCGCTGGCTTCCTCCTATACCGGCGAGTACCCCGTGCTGACCGGTCAGGACTGTGATATCGCCAACGTGAAGAACATCGTGGCCGGCCTGCAGTCCATGTCCGTCTTCAAGGATACCCGCGACCTGGCTGCCAAGACCGTGGAGATGGTGGACGCTCTGATGAAGGGCACCGAGCCTCCCGTCAACGACACCGAGACCTATGATAACGGCACCGGCGTGATCCCCAGCTACCTGTGCGAGCCCAAGGCCTGCACCATCGACAACTATCAGGAGCTGCTGATCGATTCCGGCTATTATACGGAAGCTGACCTGAACGGCTGATACCAGTACGATTTCCGGTCTGCTGGAACGCACAGTTCGGGCAAGGCGGGAAGCTTCCCGCCTTGCCCGATACCTTATGAATGGGGTGATATCTTGTCTGAAAATATACTGGAAATGCGAAATATCACCAAGCTGTTTCCCGGCGTCCGCGCCCTGGACGACGTGAACTTGCAGGTGAAAAAAGGAACCATCCACGCCCTGGTGGGCGAAAACGGCGCGGGCAAGTCCACGTTGATGAATGTGCTCAGCGGCATCTATCCATACGGCAGCTACTCCGGCGATATCGTGTATGAAGGGGAAGTGTGCAAATTCTCCAAGATCACGGACAGCGAGGCCAAGGGCATCGTCATCATCCATCAGGAGCTGGCGCTGGTGCCCTACATGACCATTGGAGAGAATATGTTCCTGGGCAATGAGCAGGGAAAGACCTTCTCCATTGACTGGGACACCACCTATGAAAGAGCGGGGCAATACCTGAAGGTGGTGGGGCTGGACGAATCCCCCCGCACGCTGGTCAAGGACATCGGTGTGGGCAAGCAGCAGCTGGTGGAGATCGCCAAGGCCCTGGCGAAAAACGCACGGCTTTTGATTCTGGATGAGCCCACCTCCTCTTTGAACGAATCGGACTCCAAGGCGCTGCTGGACCTGCTGCTGCGGTTCAAGCAGGAGGGCATGACCTGCATCATCATCTCCCACAAGCTCAATGAGGTGGCCTATGTGGCCGATGACATCACGGTCATCCGGGACGGCAAGACCATTGAGACGCTCCACAAGGGGACGGACGACCTCTCCGAGGACCGGATCATCCGCGGCATGGTGGGCCGGGAGCTTTCCGACCGGTTCCCCAAGCGGCCGGACGTGACCATCGGCGACGTGTGCATGGAAGTGAAAAACTGGACGGTCTATCACCCCATCTACCGGGAGAAAAAGGTTGTGGACGATGTGTCCTTCCACATCCGCAGGGGCGAAGTGGTGGGCATTTCCGGCCTGATGGGCGCCGGACGTACCGAGCTTGCCATGAGCCTGTTCGGCCACAGCTACGGGCACGTGGCCCACGGGACACTGCTTTTGGGCGGCAAGGAAGTAAAGCTCAAAAATGAGAAGGACGCCATCCGCCACGGGCTTGCCTATGTGACGGAGGACCGCAAGGGCAACGGGCTGATCCTCTCCAACCCCATCCGGGTCAACACCACGCTGGCCAACCTGGAGGGCGTCTCGGCCCACGGCCTGGTGGATCAGGACAAGGAGTACGCCGTGTCGGATGATTACCGGCAGAAGCTGCGGACCAAGTGCACGGGCGTGGAGCAGAACGTGGGCAACCTCTCCGGCGGAAACCAGCAGAAGGTGCTGCTTGCCAAGTGGATGTTCACAGACCCGGATATCCTGATCCTGGATGAGCCCACGCGCGGCATCGACGTGGGCGCCAAGTATGAGATCTATTGTATCATCAACGAGCTGGTGGCCTCCGGGAAATCCGTTATCATGATCTCCTCCGAGCTGCCGGAGGTGCTGGGAATGAGCGATCGGATCTATGTGATGAACGAGGGACGGATCGTGGGCGAGTTCCAGCAGGGCGAAGCCTCGCAGGAGCGCATCATGGCCTGCATCCTGAAATCCTCAAACAGATAAAGGAGCGTTTCCATCATGACAAAGACTAAAGTTTTGAACTGGCTCCAGAAAAACACCATGGTCCTCATTCTGGTGCTGGTGTTCGCGTTCTTCGCCTGGCAGACGGGCGGAAAGATCCTCAATCCCCAGAACATCACCAACCTGATCGCACAGAACGCATACGTCTTCATTTTGGCCACCGGCATGCTGCTTTGCATCCTCACCGGCGGCAACATCGACCTTTCCGTGGGCTCGGTGGTGTGCTTCACCGGCGCCATCGGCGCGCTGCTGATGGCCGGCGGCATGAATATGTGGCTGGCGGTGGCGGTCATGCTGGTCATCGGCCTGGCCATCGGCGCGTTCCAGGCCTATTGGATCGCCTATGTGCGGGTCCCGCCCTTTATCACCACCCTGGCGGGCATGCTCATCTTCCGGGGCCTTTCCAACGTGGTCCTCAACGGCCGCACCCAGTCCATTTCCGACCAGGCCTTCAAGGATATCTTCGGCGGCGGCGCCTCCTGCTATATCCCCGACCCCTTCGGCGGCGAGGGCTTCAATGTGCTGTGCCTGATCGTGGGCCTGGCGGTGTGCGCGGTGTATCTTATCATGGTGTTCCGCAACCGGATCAGCCGCACCAAAAAGGGCTACGAGGTCCAGTCCCTGGTGGCGGTGGTGCTGCGCAGCGTGGTCATCGTGGCGGCGGTTATGTTCTTTACCATCAGCCTCAGCCGCTATAAGGGCATCCCCACGGCGCTTTTGTGGGTGGCGCTGGTGATCTGCGTGTATGCATACATCACCTCCAAGACCACCATCGGCCGCCACCTCTATGCGGTGGGCGGCAATGAAAAGGCCACCAAGCTCTCCGGCATCAACACCAAAAGGGTGTATTTCTTCGCCTACGCCAACATGGGCTTCCTGGCGGCTCTGGCCGGCGTTTTGACCATCGCCCGTATGGCCTCCGCCCAGCCCACCTACGGTGACGGCTACGAGATGGACGCCATCGGCGCCTGCTTCATCGGCGGCGCATCCGCCTATGGCGGCGTGGGCACGGTCCCCGGCGTCATCATCGGCGCTGTGCTGATGGGCGTCATCAACCTGGGCATGAGCGTCATGGGCATCGACCAGAATTTCCAGAAGGTGGTCAAGGGCGGCGTGCTGCTGGCGGCCGTGGTGTTCGACGTGCTGTCCAAGCGCAACGATTCCTGATCCGTGCCGCATCCAGGCGGAAGGGAGTTTTAAGATGTATTACATAGGAATTGATTTGGGGACCTCCGCCGTCAAGCTGCTGCTGGTGGACGAGGACGGCGGAATCCTGAATACTGTGACCCGGGAATACCCGCTGGAATTTCCCCAGCCCGGCTGGAGCCAGCAAAACCCCGAGGACTGGCGCAAGGCGGTCTGGGAGGGTGTGCCGGAGCTGCTGCGCGGATTTGACGCCTCCCAGGTGGCGGGCATCGGCTGCGGCGGCCAGATGCACGGCCTGGTGGTGCTGGATGAGGCCGACCGGGTGATCCGCCCGGCCATCCTGTGGAACGATGGCCGGACCGCCGCCCAGGTGGACTACCTCAACGGCAAGGTGGGCAAGGAGACCCTGGCCCGCCTGACGGCCAACATCGCCTTCGCCGGCTTTACCGCGCCCAAGCTCTTGTGGATGCGGGAAAACGAGCCGGAGAACTTTGCCAGGATCAAAAAGATCATGCTGCCCAAGGACTACATCAACTATTGCCTCACCGGCGTGCACTGCTGCGACTATTCCGACGCCTCGGGCATGCTGCTGCTGGACGTGGAGCACAAGCGCTGGAGTGAGGAGATGCTCTCCATCTGCGGCGTCACAGAGGCCCAGATGCCCCGGCTCTATGAGAGCTTTGAGACCGTGGGCACCGTGCGGCCGGAGGCGGCGGCAGTGCTGGGCATCCCGGCGAGCACCAAGGTGGTGGCCGGCGCGGGAGACAACGCCGCGGCGGCGGTGGGCACCGGCGTCGTGGGAGAGGGAGGCTGCAACATCAGCCTGGGTACCTCCGGCACCGTGTTCATCTCCTCTCAAAAATTCGGCATGGACCCCAACAATGCCCTCCACGCCTTCGCCCACGCCGACGGCGGCTGGCACCTGATGGGCTGCATGCTCTCGGCGGCGTCGTGCAACAAGTGGCTGTGCGACGACATCCTCAAAACCACCGACTATGCGGCGGAGCAGCGGGACATCACGCCGGAAAAGCTGGGGCGCAACCATGTGTACTTCCTGCCCTATCTGATGGGCGAGCGCAGCCCCATCAACGATACCAACGCCCGGGGAACGTTCATCGGCATGACCATGGACACCACCCGCTCCGATTTGGTGCAGGCGGTGCTGGAGGGCGTGGCCTTCGCCATCCGGGACTCTTTCGAGGTGGCCCGGTCCCTGGGGCTGGATATCCCCAGCACCAAGATCTGCGGCGGCGGCAGCAAGTCGCCCCTGTGGCGGACGATCTTCGCCAACGTGCTGGGTATCCCGCTGGAGCTGCTCAAGACCGAGCAGGGACCCGGCTACGGCGGCGCCATGCTGGCCATGGTGGGCTGCGGCCGGTATCCTAGCGTCCAGGCCGCGGCGGACGCGCTGGTGCAGGTGGCGGGCCGGGTGGAGCCGGACCCCGAGCTGACGGAGCGGTATGAAGCCCGGTATCAGCAATTCCGCAAGATCTATCCGGCCCTGCGGCAGGTGTTTCCTCAGCTGCTGTGACGAGGGGAGAAAACCGGATATTCCGGGAGTGGGCCGTGCACGCACGGCTGTTTTCCGGTCAGTGAAAGGATCTGCCGATTGGCGCTTTGTCATTTTGCGGGCGCGCATGCCCGCGTTTGAGGTGAGAGATTATGACGATCATTTCTGTTTTGGATCCTGCGTTCGCCCCCTACGGCAAAGTGCTGGAGGGGTATGACACCGCGGCACTGCAAAAGACGCTGCGGGAGGCCACGCCGGTACCCGAGGGCGTGGAGTATGTGCCCTCCCAGCCGGAGCTGGAGGCGCTGCCCATTGCGCAGCAGCTCTCCGTCAACGGCTACGGCGGCATGCCCATTCAGCTGGGCTGGTGCAACGGGCACAACACGAAGCTCAACTGCCTGGAGTACCACCGGGACAGCGAGCTCAACTGCGGCGCCCAGGACTTTATCCTTCTGGTGGCCCGGGAGGACGAGATCGTGGACGGCATGCTGGACACGGCCAAGGTCAAGGCGTTTCGGGTCCCTGCCGGCGTGCTGGTGGAGGTCTACGCCACCACGCTGCATTACGCGCCCTGCTCCGCGGCGCCCGGCGCGCCCTTCCAGGTAGTGGTGGTGCTTCCCCGGGGCACCAACGGTCCCAAGCCGGCACTGACGGCGCTGAACGGGGAGGACGAACTGCTGACCGCCTGCAACAAGTGGCTGCTGGCCCATCCGGACTCCAGCGAGGCCAAGGGCGGCGCCAAGGTGGGCCTGCGGGGCGAGAACATTGATATCGCCAATCTGCTTTAAAAGAAAAGGAGAGAGCTGCTATGAATATTCCTGAAGTCAAACTCGGCATCATCGCCGTGTCCCGGGACTGCTTCCCCATCGCCCTTTCCACCAAGCGCCGCCAGAACATCGCGGCAGCATACGGCGAGGGCCTTTATGAGTGCCCCGTCACCGTGGAAAACGAGGCCGACGCCCTGAAGGCCCTGGACGATGTGAAGGCCCACGGCGTCAACGCGCTGGTGGTGTTTTTGGGCAACTTCGGCCCCGAGACGCCGGAGACGCTGCTGTGCCAGAAGTTTGACGGCCCCACCATGTACATTGCCGCCGCAGAGGGCGACGGCGACCTCATCAACGGCCGGGGCGACGCCTACTGCGGCGTGCTCAACTGCTCCTATAACCTGGGCATGCGCCACCTGAAGGCCTATATCCCCGCCTATCCCGTGGGGACGGCGGAGGAGTGCGCCCACATGATCCGGGAGTTTGTGCCCATCGCCCGGGCCATCATCGGCGTGAAGAACCTGAAGATCATCACGTTCGGCCCCCGGCCCCAGGACTTCTTTGCCTGCAACGCCCCCATCAAGGGCCTTTATGAGCTGGGCGTGGAAGTGGAGGAAAACTCCGAGCTGGACCTGCTGGTGGCCTACAAGGCCCACGCGGGCGACGAGCGTATCCCCGGCGTGGTGGCCGATATGAAGGCAGAGATGGGGGAGAACACCTATCCCGACCTGCTGGAGCGGATGGCCCAGTTCGAGCTGACGCTGCTGGACTGGGCGGAGGCCCACAAGGGCGCCCGGCAGTATGTTGCCTTTGCGGACAAGTGCTGGCCCGCCTTCCCGGAGCAGTTCGGCTTTGAGCCCTGCTATGTCAACTCCCGTCTGGCCGCCCGGGGCATTCCCGTGGCCTGCGAGGTGGACATCTACGGCGCGCTCAGCGAGTACATCGGCGCCTGCATCACCGGCGACGCCATCACGCTGCTGGATATCAACAACTCTGTGCCCAAGTATATCTACGACGAGGACATCGCCGGCAAGTTCCCCTATGACATCAAGGATACGTTCATGGGCTTCCACTGCGGCAATACCCCCAGCTGCAAGATGTGCAGCGGCTGCGCCGTGAAGTATCAGCTGATCCAGAACCGCCTGCTGGAAAACGGCGGCACGCCGGACTTCACCCGCGGCACCCTGGAAGGCGACATTGCCCCCGGTGCCATCACGTTCTACCGCCTCCAGTGCGACAGCGAGGGCGCCCTGCGCGCCTACATCGCCCAGGGCGAGGTGCTCCCGGTGGCTACCCGCTCCTTCGGCGGCATCGGCATCTTCGCCATTCCCGAAATGGGCCGGTTCTACCGCCATGTGCTCATTCAAAAGCGCTATCCCCACCACGGCGCCGTGGCGTTCGCCCACTGCGGCAAGGCCCTGTTCGAGGTCATGAAGTACTTCGGTATCGGCGATATCGCCTATAACCAGCCCAAGAATCTGCCCTACGCGACGGAGAACCCCTGGGACTGAGGAGCGCTGCTGGGGAGAAAACGATAAAAACAAAGCGCCTGCCATTTTGGCAGGCGCTTTGTTTTTGGAAAGAAGGGAAGGGGGCAGATGCATGTCTCAGGCCATGGCCTTGCGCGCGGCGGCGGCAATGTCCGATGGCAGCGTGCGGCAAAGGTCCTCCAGATGGGGGCTCATGGGGATGGGGACAAAGGGGGCGCCGATGCGGACTACCGGAGCTTTCAGGAAGGAAAAGGCTTCCTCGGCGATGGTGGCGGACAGCTCCGCGCCGAAGCCGCCCTGCCGGACGGCCTCGTGGGCCACCACGGCCCGGCCGGTTTTTCGGACGGAGGAGAGCACGCTCTCCTTGTCCCAGGGAGAGAGTGTGCGCAGATCCACCACCTCCGCGTCAATGCCCTCGGCGGCGAGGGCCTGGGCTGCCTCCAGGGCCCGGCTCACCATCACGCCGTAGACCACCAGCGTCACGTCCTTGCCGGGGCGGGCGATCCGGGCTTTGCCGAACGGGATGGGGCCGTCGTGTTCCGGCACGGGGCCGGTGGCCTTGAAGAGGGTCTTGTGCTCCAGAAAGATCACCGGGTTGTCGTTGCGGATGGCGGTACGCAGAAGTCCGCGCCCCTCGGCCGGATCGGAGGGGACTGCCACCTGCAGGCCCGGCACATGGGCAAACCACGCCTCCAGGCAGTCCGTGTGGTGGGCGCCCTGCATTTTCACGATGCCGTCCGGGCAGCGGACCACCAGATGGACCTTTCCCTGACCGCCGAACATATAGCGGGACTTGGCCGCCTGGTTCACCAGCTCGTCCATGCAGGCGGGCAGGCAGTTGGAAAAACGCATGTCGATCACCGGCCGCATCCCTGCCAGGGCGGCGCCCACGGCGCTGGCCACAATGGCGGTCTCGGAGATGGGGGCGTCCAGCATATGACTGGTGTCCCCGTCCAGCAGGTCCGGCAGGCCCAGATAGTGGCTCAGGCCGCCGCCCCGGCCGTGGAGGTCCTCCGCCATCACATAGACCGAGGGGTCCCGGCGCATTTCCTCCGCCAGCGCCTCCAGCGTGGCGTCCTTATAGGTCATGATACGCATTTGGCTCCCTCCTCAGTCGTAAATGTCGGTGTACAGCTCACTGCTGTCGGGGTAGGGGCTGTCCACGGCGAAGCGCCGGGCATCCTCCACCAGGGCGTCCACCCGGAGGGATACTGCGTCCAGCTCCTCCCGGGTGAGCCAGCCCTCCGCGATGCAGCGCCGGGCGTAGTTTTCGATGGGATCGTCGGCGCGCAGGCGGGCCAGCGCCGCCTGGGGGTCCCGGTATACCTGGTCGTCATTGACATTGTGGCCCAGGGCCCGGTGGGTCTGACACTCCAGAAAGCCGCAGCGGTTGCCCTCGCCCTCCCGGGCCCGCTTCACCAGACGGGACATGGCGTCGTACACGGCGAAAAAATCGTTTCCGTTGACCACATAGCTGGCCATATCGTAGCCCACCGCCCGCTTGGAAAGATCCAGTACTGCCTGCTGGCCGCCGGTGGCGTGGAGGGTGCTGCAGGCAATGCCGTTGTTTTCACACACAAAGATCACCGGCAGGTGCCAGGCGGCGGCCATGTTGGCCGATTCGTGGAACGTGCCCCGGTTGGAGGCTCCGTCCCCGAAAAACACCACGGAAACGGCGTCTCGCCCCTGAAAGCGGGCGGCCAGGGCGGCGCCCACCGCCAGACCAAAGCCGCCGCCCACGATGCCGTTGGCCCCCAGCATGCCCACGCTGAAATCCGCGATGTGCTGGCTGCCGCCCTTGCCCCGGCAGCAGCCGGTGACCTTGCCGTAGAGTTCGGCCATCATGGGGCGCAGCTCCGCGCCCTTTGCAATGGTGTGGCCGTGCCCCCGGTGGGTGCTTTCAATGTAGTCCTCCCGCTTCAAACAGGCGCACACACCGGCGGCAATGGCCTCCTCACCTACGTAAAGATGCACGTTTCCCAAAATCTCCTCGGCCTCTCTGGCCCGCTGCGCTTCCAGCTCGAACTTGCGGATCTTGACCATGGTCTCGTAGTGGCGCAGCAGCTCCTGCTTTGAAAACACAGGACCAGCCTCCTTCTGCGCAAATGATGCGCCGTATAATTGTATACAAAACTGTATTCCGATTTTAATGTATCATTGAAAGGGGCCGGGTACAACGTTATTTTTGCCTCGCCTCAAAAAAATGTAAATTTCAACAATTTATTTCCCAGCTTTAGCAAAAATCA
>CABQCB010000004.1 GCA_902462475.1 uncultured Oscillibacter sp.
GCTGCCGCTTGCCTGGACTGCGGTTCTTGCAGCGACACCTGCCCCAACGGCGCCATCGTCCCCGAGGAATAATCGAGGATACATAAAAACACCGCGAGCTTTTGCTCGCGGTGTTTTTTGTTTGTCCGCTTGTGCTTGGGTCCGCTTTCCGATATAATACTTTTTATCATGAGAGAGGAGGCGAATATGCTGGAACACTGGGAGTCCCTTTGCCCCGGCGGACTTCGCTTCGTCTATGATGACGTGCACTTCCGCCCGGGGACGGACACATTTCTTTTGTCCTCCCTGCCCCGGCTCAAGCCCGGATATCAGGTGTGCGATCTGGGATGCGGGACCGGGCTTCTTTCCCTGCTGCTGCTTCAGCGGCAGCCGCAGCTCCAGGTGACGGGCGTGGAGATAGAGCCGGAGGCGGCAGAGCTGTGCCGCCGGGCCTCAGGAGAAAACCGGCTGGGGGACCGTCTGCGCACCGTCACGGGGGATCTTCGCAAGATCCGCTCGCTGCTTCCCGCAGGGTCATTTGACCTGGTGGTGTGCAACCCGCCCTACTATCCGCCCGGCAGCGGCAAGGTGCCCTCCGCCGCCCCTTTGCGCAATGCCCGCAGTGAGCACGGGTGCACGCTGGAGGAGGTGTGCGCCGCGGCGGCCTATCTGCTGCGCTGGAGCGGCAGCTTCTGCCTGGTGCACAAGCCGGAGCGGCTGACGGACGTGCTGTGCGCCCTGCGGAGCGCCTCCATAGAGCCCAAGCGGCTGCGGATGGTCTCCTGCCGGGACGGCCAGGCGCCCTCGCTGGTGCTTCTGGAGGGCCGGCGGGGCGGTCGGCCGGGCATCCGGATCGAGCCGCCTTTGATCCTAGAGACGCCGGAGGGCACCCCCACCCGGGAAATGGACGTCATTTATTTCAGAAAACAGGAGGATACGCCATGAGCGGTACCTTGTATCTGGTGGCCACCCCCATCGGCAATCTGGGAGACTTCTCCCCCCGGGCCGTGGAGACCCTGGAGGGGGTGGATTTCATCGCGGCGGAGGACACCCGGGTGTCCATCAAGCTGCTCAACCACTTTTCCATCAAAAAGCCCCTGGTGAGCTACCACGAGCACAATCACGTCTCTGCTGGACAGAGCATTTTGCAGCGGCTGCTGGGCGGCGAGAGCTGCGCCCTGATGACGGACGCGGGCACCCCCGCCATCTCTGACCCCGGCGAGGATCTGGTGTGCCTGTGCGCCGAAGCCGACGTGCCCGTGGTGTCCATCCCCGGCTGCTGCGCAGCGGTGAACGCCCTGGCGGTCAGCGGCCTGCCCACCGGGCGGTTCACGTTCGAGGGATTTTTGACCGTCAACAAAAAAAGCCGCCGGGAGCACCTGGAGTCCCTGAAGGGCGAGAGGCGCACCATGATCTTCCACGAGGCGCCCCACAAGCTGCTCACCACCCTGGAAGATCTCCGGGACACCTTCGGCGCTGACCGCCCCATCGCCCTTTGCCGGGAGCTGACCAAGCTCCACGAGCAGACCCTGCGCTGTACGCTGGGCCAGGCGGTGGAATACTACCAGGCCACCCCTCCCAAGGGGGAGTTCGTGCTGGTGGTGGCCGGCGCGCCGGCCCAGGAGACGCCTCCCGTCTCTTTGGAGGAAGGTGTGAGCCAGGTACTAGCGCTGGTGGAAGGCGGTGCCCGCCTCAAAGACGCAGCCAAAGAAGTGGCCTCCCACACGGGTCTTTCCAAAAACGAGCTCTACGCCGCGGCCATTGCCCGGCAGGGCGAATAAACAAAAAGGCGCTCCGGCTATCAGGCCGGAGCGCTATGTTTTACACAGGAGGCAATTCACAGCCCCTTCAATTCCTTCAGGCACTTGGGGCAAATGTTTTTCCCTTTGAAAACCGTGATGTCCTTTGTTCCGTCGCAGAAAATACAGCTTGGTTTATACTTTTTCAGAATGACGGACGACCCCTCCACATAAATTTCCAATGCGTCCTTTTCCGCAATGTCCAGAGTCCGGCGCATTTCAATAGGAAGGACGATCCGACCCAGTTCGTCGACTTTTCTTACAATTCCGGTAGCTTTCACAGTCGTTCTCCTTTTCTTGCAGCTTCTCTCTCTCTTTCGTTTGCTAACAATATCACATCCTGTCATTATATGTCAATTTGATATGATAAAAATTAAAACTTCATTCACAATTTTTTATATTTTGTATCGGGAGGGATCGGAACATGATGACGTGGCTTTGGAGCGGCATGGTGGTGCTCTCCGTGATTTTCGGTCTTGCCACCGGACAGCTGGACGCGGTATCGGAAGCCGCGCTCTCCGGCGCCAGCTCAGCGGTGGAGCTGAGCCTGACCATGGCAGGCGTCCTTTGTCTTTGGTCCGGCGTCATGGAGATCATGAATGTATGCGGCATCTCCGGCTGCCTTGCCAGGCTGTTTCGCCCGCTGCTCAGGCGTCTGCTGCCTCAGGCCAGCCGGGACAGTGAAACGTTGGCGGCAGTCTCTGCCAACGTTTCGGCCAACCTCCTGGGACTGGGCAACGCCGCCACGCCCCTGGGTATTCAGGCAGCCCGCCGCATGGCCAAAGGCTGCGACGGCGTTGCCAGCGATGAGCTGTGCCTGCTGGTGGTGCTCAACACCGCCTCCATCCAGCTGCTGCCGGCCACCATCGCCTCTGTCCGGGCGGCAGCGGGCTGCGAGACGCCGTTTGACATCCTGCCGGCCGTCTGGATGTCCTCGGCGCTGTCCGTGGCCGCGGGGCTGACCGCCGCTCGTTTCTTCTCCGCGCTGGGAAGGAGGCGGGCATGAGTCTTTCCTCCCTGGTGGTCCCCATGCTGCTGGCAGCGCTGGCCGTGTACGGCACCGGCAAGCGGGTGGATGTGTACAACGCCCTGACCCACGGCGCCGAAGAGGGCTTGACGGTGCTGCTGCGGATCGTGCCGGCCCTGGTGGGGCTGCTGACGGCGGTGAGCATGTTCCGTGCCTCCGGAGCCATGGAGTGGTTTTCCCAGCTTTTCTCCCCGGTTTTGGAGCTGCTGGGCATTCCGGCGGAGACGGCGCCGCTGCTTTTGATCCGCCCCGTATCCGGCAGCGGCGCCCTGGCGGTGGCAACCGACCTGCTGCAAACCTACGGGCCGGACAGCTATGTGGGCCGCGTGGCCGCCGTCATGCTGGGCAGCACGGAGACCACGTTCTATACCATCGCCGTCTACTTCGGCTCCGCAGGCATTTTCCGCACCCGCCACGCGGTGCCCGCCGCCCTGGCGGCGGACCTGACCGGTTTTGCCGCCTCCGCGCTGGCCGTACGGCTGCTGTTCGGTGGATAAAGCGTAAAAAGGGAGGGCCTTTCGGCCCTCCCTTTTTTATTCGATAAATCCATACGGCTCCCGCACCGGCGCCGTCCCATACCGGTCGGCATACTCGCCGTCCACCAGGAACTGCACCTCCTCCACCGTGTCCAAAGAGCACAGAGAGCGCGCCAGCGCCTGCAGCGCCTGGGGCACTGCTTCCAAATCCTCCAGATCCCGCAGCACCGCGGAGGAGAGGTTCACATAGCATACCGGCTGATCCAGCCACACAGACCGGACCGCAAATCCCTCCGGCAGCGGGGAGACAAGTCCCTGCTCCGGGGCGCCATCCTCCAGCGCCGCCGCCACCGCCTGCACCTGGGTATCTCCCTCGTACAGCTCCAGCACGGCCTCATACGGCGTCAGTTCGCCCGTCTCATCCAGCAGGTACAGCGTGGCCGTCACCGTGTCCACCACGTCCTCCGTAGTAGACAGCAGCACATCATCCGGGGAAAAGATCTGGCTGCCCCGGTAGCCCAGCTCCCTGCCCCGTACTGTCACGCTGACGGTGGAGATCTCCGGAAGCTGGGTCAGCGTCAGCGTCACGGCGTAGTCCGCCATGGTCAGCGCCACACCGGACAGCCCTCCATAGCCGGAGGTCATATCCACCACCGCCCGCCGGCCGTCCAGAGTCAGCGACACCAGGGCGGTGCCCGCCGGAATGGCAGAGCGCAGGGTTTCATCCCTGGGTCCCGCCAGCAGCGCCTCCATCAGCGCCTCCGCCGCCTGCTGGGGCTCCAGATCCGAAAGGCCCGGCAGGCGCACGGATTCCGCCCGCAGGGCGTCGCCGCCGGCGGCGCTGTCCAGATCCTCCGCCCGGAAATAGAGCAAATACGTATCCTCCTGGGCCCCCGCTCCGGTCACCACCGCGTAGGTGAAGCCGGCCAGCAGACACAACAGCACCGCAGTACAGAGAAGGCACACGCTTTTCTTTTTCACAGCGCATCCTCCCCCTTCCATGGCCACCGCACAGTGAACACCGCGCCGCCGCCGGGCCGGTTGGCCGCCTGGGCCGTACCGCCCCGCTTTTTCACCATGTCGCTGACGATGCTCAGGCCCAGGCCCGTGCCGCCTGCGGCCCGGGAGCGGGCCTTGTCCACCCGGTAAAACCGTTCGAAAATCCGGTCCAGGTCCTCTTCCGGGATGCCCGGCCCGTTGTCCGCTACGGACAGTACCACCCAAGTCTCCTCCCGCCGCAGCGACACCTGCACGGCACCGCCGCTGCCGGTGTATTTCACGCCGTTTTCCGTCAGGTTGTAGATGACTTGGTGGATCTCATCGGGGCTTGCCAGCACGGTGCACTCCCCGGAGGCCTCATAGGTCAGATCCACCTGCTTTTCCTGGGCCACCAGGCTCATCATGCGCATGACCTGCTCCAAAACCGGCAGCACGTCCACCCGCACCGGTGCCTCCAGCACGCTGTTGTCCAGCCGGGTCAGCCGGAGCAGATCCTCCGTGATGCGGCTGAGGCGCTCAGCCTCCGCGCCGATGTCCGTCACGAACTCCCGGGTGGTTTCCGGGTCGATGTTCTCCGTCTGCAAAATGGAGTCCGTCAACAGGCGGATGGCCGCCAGAGGCGTCTTGAGCTCGTGGGACGCATCGGAGACAAACCGCCGCCGGGCGTTCTCCGTGGTCTGGAGCCGGTCGGTGAGGCTGTTGAACTCCTGGGCGATCTGGGCGATCTCGTCCCGGCCCCGGATGTCGGCCCGGTGGCTGTACGCGCCCTCCCGCACCTGGCGGATGGCCGTGAGCAGCTGGCTGATCTTATGGGTCAGCGCCCGGGACAAAAACACGCTCAGGCACACCACCGCCACGGCGATGATGCCGGACAAGCGCAGCAGGTTGGACCGGAGCCCCTCCAGCAAAGAGGCCTGCTCCGTGTCGTATTCATAGGCATATACGGCCCCGATGATCTGACTTTGATACATCACCGGCGAGGAGGCCCGGCTGCGGAACGCCTCGTCCTTGTACTGGCAGGTGAAAGCGTCGTTGCCCAGCAGGGCCTGCACCACCTCCGTGTAGAAGGTGTACTGGCCCACAGCGCTGCCGGTCTCCCGGGTATCGTAGAGGATCTTGCCGGCACTGTCCGTCACCAGGATCCGGGAAAGGCCCGTCTCCTCCACCACGGCCATGGCCTGGGCCACGTTCTCCTCCGTCAACTCATCCAGGCCGCTGAGGGAATTGACCATCACGGACACGCTGGACTGGAGCGTGGTGGCCTTGGAGCGGAACACCAGATCCTCCGATACCAGCAGCGGATAGGTGTTGAGCAGCAGCAGCACCGCCGTGATGATGAGGATATAGCTCAGGCCGAACTGAAATTGCAGGCTGCCCACCAGCCGCCGCTTACCCCTTGAAATAGTACCCCACTCCCCACTTGGTCATGATATGATCCGGCTCTGCCGGGTTCTTTTCCAGCTTCTCCCGCAGACGGCGGATATGCACGTCCACCGTCCGGTAGTCCCCGGCGTAGGTGTAGCCCCACACCACGTTCATCAAATTCTCCCGGCTGTACACCCGCCGGGGATTGCGCATCAAAAGCTCGATGAGGTCATACTCCTTTGCCGTCAGGTCCACCCGCTTCCCGTCCCGGATGGCCACCCGTTCCTCCGTGTTCAGGCTCAGGTCCCCCACGGTGAGCACCGCCCCCTGGCTGCGCTGAACGCCGGCGGCCCGCCGCAGCAGCGCCCGCACCCGGGCCTTGAGCTCCAGAATGTTGAAGGGCTTGGTCAGATAGTCGTCCGCGCCGCACTCAAAACCCATGAGCTTGTCGGCGTCCTCACTTTTGGCAGTGAGCATGATGATGGGCACGTTGGAAAACTCCCGGATGCGCATGCAGGCCTCCAGCCCGTCCACCTCCGGCATCATCACGTCCAGGATCAAAAGGTCGAACTGTCCCGTCCTGGCCAGCTCCACGGCAGCGGCGCCGTCATAGGCGCACTCCACCGTGTAGCCCTCGTTCTCCAGGTTGAACTTCATGCCCTTGACCAGCAGCTTCTCATCATCCACAACCAATATTTTCATTCTTTGTCCTTTCCTTCCACTGTGATCCAGTCCGCCAGGCCCTCATAGGTGGCTTCCTCGATCCCCTTGACTTCCATCAGCTCCTCGCCGCGCTCAAACGGCCCATGCGCTTCCCGGTAGGCGATGATCCGCTCCGCCAGCGCAGGCCCGATCCCCGGCAGGGTGTCCAGTGTCTCGGCGTCGGCGGTATTGATGTCCACCGGCTCCCAGACGGGCCCCAGCGCATCGGCATCCACCCGTTGCTCCGTCTCCACGGCCACAGCGCCGCTCTGGTCCGGCAGGGTCGCATCGCGGACGTAAAGCGCCGTCACCAGACACAAAAATGCCGCCGCGAAACCCAGCAGACATTTTTCGGTTTTGGTCACGTTTCCCAGCTTCATAGTGGTTGAACTCCCGGGTATTTTTTGCTATACTGTCATTATATGACGAATCGCGCCGCTTTGGCGGCCGTTTTTCCACACATGGTTAGTATAGCATAGATTACAGGAGTTGGATATGAAAGCGACGCGTTTTTTCTCTGTTTTTTTCCTCATGGCCCTGGTCGTCAATCTGCTGGCATTTCCTGTTTCGGCCGCGGAAGTCTCGCTGCCGGCCGATCCGGACATCCAGGCCAAGGCGGCATTGCTGGTGGATGCCAACACCGGCAACATCGTCTACGCCAAAAACGAACATGAAGAGCTCTACCCCGCCAGCCTCACCAAGATCATGACGGCACTTTTGGTGCTGGAAGCGGTAGACAGCGGAAAGCTCTCTTTGGACCAGCAGCTCACCGCTTCCGACACCATCACGGAGCTGGACAGCGACGGCAGCTCCGCCGGCATCCAGGTGGGCGAGATCATGACGGTGGAGCAGCTTCTGTACTGCATGCTGGTGGTCTCCGCCAACGAGGCCTGCGTCATTCTGGCCGAGGCCGTCAGCGGCGATGTGGACACCTTTGTGGACGCCATGAATGCAAAGGCTCAGGCCCTGGGATGCGAGAACACCCATTTCGTCAACCCCACCGGTCTTCACGACAGTCAGCACTACACCTCCGCCTGGGACCTGTACCTCATCACGAAAGAGGCCATGAAGCATGAGGACTTCATGCGCATCTGCGACACGGGCGACATCACCCTGCCCGCGACCAACCTCTCCGAGGCACGCTCTCTCCACTCCACCAACTATCTCATCTCCGTCTAGCGCTCCCGGGGCTACTACAATACGGACGCCCACGGCATCAAGACCGGCTCCACCGACGCCGCCGGACACTGCCTGGTCTCCTCCGCCTCCAAGGGCAGCCTGAGCTTCATCAGCGTGATGCTGGGCTGCGAGCAGCTGCACCTGGAGGGCAATGAGATCCGCACCATGAGCTTTTACGAGACCAACCGCCTTTTCAACTGGGCTTTTGAAAACTTCGCCTACCAGACGGTGCTCACCTCCGACGAGATCCTCAAGGAAGTGGCCGTGTCCCTTTCCAAGATCGACCATGTGACCGTCCACCCCGCCGAGGATGTGGAGGTGCTGCTGCCCAAGGGCCTGGCCGCCGAGGATCTGGAGCGGACCATCACCCTCAAGTCCGACCCGGTGGAAGCGCCCATCTCCGCCGGCGACGTGCTGGGCACCGTGACCCTCTCCTATGACGGCACGGACTACGCCACTGTGGATCTGCTGGCCCTCAACGATGTGGAGGCCTCCCGCATCCTGACCTTCTGGCGGGATGTGAAAGCGTTTTTCTCCCAGACGGCCGTGAAGGTGATCGGCATCATCCTGCTGGTGGCGGTCGTGGCGCTGCTCTTGTGGAAGCTGGTATTCGGCCGCCGCCGTTACCGCTACGGCCGCAGCGTGAACTTCCGCAGCCGCCGGGGCTACCGGGGCCGCAGAAGATAAGGCACCGCACAGATAAAAAAAGACTGCCCAATGGGCAGTCTTTTTTCTTTTACAGGTAGCGCACCAGTTCCTCCATGGGCTTGCGGTCGGCGTGGAGCCGGGAGGGATGGGCCCCCTCGGCGCCGTAGCCCAAGGGCAGCAGGGCGATGGGCACCAGGCCCTGCATCTCCGGGAAGGCAGCCAGGAGCTTTTCCGGCTCGAACATGCCCACATAGGTAGTGCCCAGGCCCAGGTCCGCCGCCTGGAGCATCATCTGCGTCACCGCAATGGCGGCGTCGATCTCACCGTGGTTTTTCCCGTCGGTCTCCCGCTTCCAGGCCGCCTCCGGGTCATAGGCCACCACCAGCATCACCGGCGGATGGAAGTGGGCGGCGGTGCAGCCGTCGGCCTTTTCCAGGGCCTCCGGAGTCTGCAGCACGAAAATGCGCTGGGGCTGGAGGTTGTGGGCCGTGGGGGCATTGCGGCCCGCCTCCAGCACCGCTGCAAGCTTCTCCGGCTCCACAGGTCGGTCACTGAACTTGCGCAGGGAATACCGCGCCTGGGACAATTGGGCAAAATCCATGGAAATCTTCTCCTTTGCAGTGTTTTTGAATACCCGGATTTTAGCACAGTTGTCCCGCCGGTGCAATCCCCACTTTACGGATTCTGGCTCTCCCAGCCGTTCTGGCGCAGCAGCGCGTCGCACAGCTCCCGCCGCTGGGTATCGTAAAACTCCATGTACTTGAGGGAGTAGATGTCACTGACGATGTAGCGGTCCCGGCCGGACTGATAGATGGTCACATAGTCGTTGCCCACGTCGTACAGCACGCCCTCAAAGGAAACGGTATTCTGCGTCCCCACCAGGAACGTGGCCACGATGTAGTTGCCCACATTGCGCGCCAGCATGGCCCGCAGGGACCCCTTGTAGGCCTCCTGCACCGTGGTGGGAGACTCCAGCACCTCCTGGGGCAAGTCGTTTTTCATGTCCAGGTGGGCGCCGCCGGTCATGAGCTTGGCGGTGGAGGCCATCCCCGTCTGCATGGGAACGGTGTTGAAGGGCTGGCCGGATGCGGTGCCGGGCATGGGGCCGGACATGGTGCCGGGCATGCCGTCCGGCACTGCCGCAGGCGTACTGCGCCTCGGGGTGATCTCCCCGCTCCAGTTGACGCCGCCGGGCGTCATGTTTGTGGTCTGATATTGGGTCATAGCGCACCTCTCAAGTCTTGTAATACGCGTCAGTTGGATTGTAGAAGCAGTGATCGCCGATCCGGGTCTGCCAGTACCCCACCTCCGATGGGAAGAAGGGGCGGCAGTTGGGGCCGAAGGGATTATAGAACCACAAGGATTCCGCCACGTCCGGCAGCCGGTTGCCTGCGATGGCCCAGTCGGCAATATCGTAATGAATCTGTTCGGGCCGCATATTGTAGATGTTTTGCGGATTGTACGCGCCGTTTTCCGTCTCACTGGCGCAGACGAACTGGTAGGGCTGGAAAATGATCTTGCGGATGCTGCCCTGCCCCACCCGGGCGTATTCCCCGCCCCGGGCATTCACCCGGTTCATGACCACGCCCGCCACCGCCTTCATACCGTTTTCTCCTTCTCCGCCCGCCTCGCACTGGATCAGCCGGGCCAGCAGTTCCCGGTCGGAATATGCCATGGTTCCTTACCTCACTTCCTCTGCTGACCCATTGTATGCAAAAAGGCCGCCGCGGGTGCTTCCCGCGGCGGTCTTTTGCTGTTTTTATTGGGCAGAGCCCGCTTTTTGCTCGGCAATAGCCTGGCGGAACATGTCCTCCGTCTGCTGGATGGAACGGTCCAGGGCATAGAGCTTGGCGTGCTCGGCGTAGCGCTTTTCCATCTCCACCCGCTCCTGGGGATGCTCGATCCACCAGTCGATGCGCGCTGCCAGGGCGTCGCTGTCCCCGGCGGGGAACAGGCTCTGGCTGTCCAGGGCAAACTGGGGCGTGGCGGAACGGGGGGAGTTTGCGATGACCGGCACCAGGCCGCAGGCAAACGCCTCCATGCAGCTCATGGCCTCGATCTCCGCGTCGGAGGTATGCACATACAAATCCGCCATGTGCAAGATCTCCAGCAGCCGCTCCGGCTCGTAAAACTCCATGACGATGGGGTTGGGAAGCTTTTTGGCCAGGCGGCGGTACTTGCCCTCCAGAGGGCCCTTGCCCGCCAGGATCACCTGGATGCGGTCGGCATAGCGGCTTTTGGCGCAGGCCTCGATGAGCACGTCCTGCCGCTTTTCGCCTGCGTAGCGGCCCACCATCAGCACATTGAAAAAGCCCTCCATCCACGGTTCCTTGGGGCGTTTCCCATACTGGTACTGGGGGCTGATGCCGTTGGAGATCACATGGAGCTTGGCGGTGTAGCCGTGGCGGCGGAGCTGGTCGGCGATCATGGCGCTGGGACAGTGGATATGGGTGAAGCGGTTAAAGAAGCTGTCCCGGAAGCGGTTATAGACAAAGTCGTTCACCCGCTTGCTGTTGCCCATGTGCAGAGTAAAGGTGATGTTTTCCGGCTGGCAGTGGAACGCCGCCGTATGGGGAATGCCCAGCTTTTCCACATGTCGGAGGCCCGAGACGCCCAGGGGCGAGGGCATCATGAAATGCACCACGTCCGCCCAGGCGGCGGCTTTTTCAAAGACATGCCGGTTGGGAATGGCCAGGCGCATGCCCTGGCTGGTGATCAGATGCTCCACAATGGGGAAAAAGCGCATCTGCCGCACGGCATATTTGTAGTCCGCCGGTTTTCCCGTGGCGATGACACGCACCTCGTTGCCGTGCTCCCGCAGCGCCATGGCGAAGCGCCGGGCGCTGATGGTGGTGCCGTTGTTTGCGTCGTCGAACTGGTCAATGACCAAAACGATCTTCATAAATGGTCTGTTCTCCCTCAACACAGATTTCGTTTACAATATGTGTCAGTGTATCATCTTTCTATTCGATTGTCCACAAAAGGCTGGCAAAACAAAAGAAAAAAGCCATGCCGCTGCATGGCTTTTTCCGCTTACTGCGCCTTGCTGGCCAGGATCTGCTCCAGGCCCCGGGCCAGCTGGTCCGGGCAGGAGGTGGACTTGGCACCGCAGTGGATGCCCTTCATGCGCTCGATGGCCTCCTGGGCGGACATGCCCTTGACCAGGGCGCTGATGCCCTGCAGATTGCCGCTGCAGCCGCCCACGACCTCCAGCTTCTCGATGATGCCCTGGTCGCTGAGCTCCACACTCATTTCCCGAGAGCACACGCCCTGGGGACGGAAGGAATACTTCATATGCCTTTTTCTCCTCTTTTTTTAATCTTTCAACAGGATAGCACGCTGCGCCGCAAAAGGCAAGCCTCACTTGCCCCTTGACAATATCGAATATCGGTATTATAGTGAAATCAGAAATAACGATATTCGATATTTGGGGAGGAGGTGCCCTATGGCCCGGGAGAAATTCCACACCCTGACGGAGCAGATGTTCTATATCCTGCTGTGCCTGACCAAAGAGCAGTGCGGCACGGACCTGATGTCCGCCGTGTCCGCCCTGACAGGCGGGCGGGTGATCGTGGGGCCCGGCACGCTCTATAATCTGCTGGAGCAGTTCCAGACCGCCGGCATGATCGAGGAGACGAAGGTGGAGGGCCGCCGCCGCAGCTACCGCATCACGGCGGCAGGACGGCAGGCCCTGGCGGAGGAGTACCGGCGTCTTATCACGCTGGCAGAGGACTACCGGCGCGTCATGCCGGAGGAAGGAGCGCAGACATGAAAAAGAAGCGGATCTACCGGCCGGCCTTTTACTCCTTTTATGACGCCCAGGGCATCGCCGCCCACTTAGAGCGCATGGCGGCGCGGGGCTGGATGATCGACTCCCTCTCCGGTGCGCTTTGGCGCTACCGGGCCATGGAGCCGGCGCAGCTCCATTTTGCCGTCACCTACTTTCCCAAGGCGTCCGCCTTTGATCCGGGCCCCACAGAGGGCCAGCAGGTCTTTGCGGACTACTGCGCCCAGGTGGGATGGGAACCGGCGGTCCGGTGGGGACAGATGCAGATCTTCTGTACAGACCAGCGCGACCCCATCCCTCTGGAGACGGAACCGGTGACTCAGGTAGAAAACATCCGCGCCGCCATGCGCCGCAACTTTCTGCCGGGGATGCTTGCCATGCTGGCGCTGGCCATATTCCAGATGGTGTTTTTCTTCTGGCGGATGTACACCGACCCCCTGGACGTACTCGGCTCCCCCATCTCCCTGCTCTCGTCGGCCATCTGGCTGCCCATCGCCCTCATGGCCCTGTTGGAGCTGTTCGCCTACGCCCGGTGGCTGCCCCGGGCCCGCCGGGCGGCCCGGGAGGGCCGCATGCTCCACCTGCGCACCTGGCGCTACGCCAGCTTTGCCTTTGTGAGCATCCTGTTTGCGGTGGAGATCTTATTCCTGCTGACCACCTCCCGGCGGGAGCTGGTATATTTTCTCTTCGGCGCGGGGCTGGTGGTGCTGGTGTGCGCCCTCTCCGCCGCCGTGACCCGCGCCCTCCGGGGCCTGGGGGCCTCCCGGCGGGTGAACCGGGCCGTATCCATCGGCATCTGCGTAGCCGTCACCCTGGCGGGCATGTCGGCGCTGGTGGCCGGGGTGATCTCCCTGAGCCATCGCGGGCTGCTGGGCAGCTCCGCCCCGGTGGATACCTACACCGTCTACGGCATCACCTGGGAGGTCTATGCCGACCCCATCCCATTGCGGGCAGAGGATCTGACCGGCACGGCGGAGGACGACCGCTACTCTACGGAAGCACGCATCCAGTCCTCTCCCCTGCTGACCCAGGCGGACTACCGCCAGGACCTGCGGCTGGACTGCGACGAGGAGCTGCCGGATCTATCCTACACGGTGGTGGACGTGAAGCTGCCCCTTTTGTACGGCCTTTGCCGGGACTACCTGCTGGAGCAGTACGCCCGCCGCTCCCCGGAGGTGCCGGAGGAATACATGGACCACGCGGTGCTCCAGGACTGGGCCCCCGACGGAGTGACCGCCCTCTACCGCCACTATACCGGCGCCGAGCCTCGGAACCGATACGTCTTTTGCTGGGACGGCCGCCTGGCGGAAGTGCATTACTGGGGCGACGGTCCTACCCAGGCCCAGCTGGAGCAGACGGCAGCGGCCCTGTGCCCGGAGGCCCTGGCTCTCCCGTAACGGTCCCGTCCGGTCCCTCGCAGCAAAAAAAGAGAGGCTTATGCCTCTCTTTTTTACGCATGCAGCATGTTTTGATTTTTCCGCTCCAGCACCAGCCGGTCCGCGATCATGGCAATGAACTCGGAGTTGGTGGGCTTTCCCTTGGCGTTGGACACGGTGTAGCCAAAGTACTTTTGCAGCGTCTCCAGATCGCCCCGGTCCCAGGCCACCTCGATGGCGTGGCGGATGGCCCGCTCCACCCGGGAAGCCGTGGTGCCGAACCGCTTGGCCACCTCGGGATAGAGCACCTTGGTCACGGCGTTGATCACGTCCATATCCTCCACGGCGATCATAATGGCCTCCCGCAGGTACTGATAGCCTTTGATGTGGGCGGGCACACCGATCTCGTGGATCACGGCGGTCACCAGGCTCTTCAGCTCCGGGGCCGACATCTGCGGCTCCGGCACCACCGGCGTGCACACGGCGCCCATCCGCTCCAGCAGAGCCTCCATCTCGCAGGGCTTGGAGAAGAAAAAGCTTGCGCCCAGACCCACTGCCTCGCCTACCGCCTGCTCCGTGCACAGGGCGGAGAGCACGATGACCTTCGGCGCTCCCGCCTCCTGCAGCCGCAGCCGCTTCATGAGGGCAAATCCGTCCATTCCCGGCAGCACCACGTCCATCAAAATGAGGTCCGGGTGCAGCTCGTCGCAAAGACGCAGCGCCTCCGCGCCGTCTCCCGTGGAGCCCGCCACGGTGAAACCATCGGTTCCGTCGATCACATTCCGCAGCATGCCGCGGAATTCTTCATTGGCATCTGCCAGCAATACAGTTCTCCTGCTGTCCATGTCTTCCCTTTTCCTTTTCCAAAGTTTTTGGGCACCGGAGGCCGCTCCCCGGCGTGCCTTCCGCTGCGACGGATTCATGAAGCTTCAAATCACGTTTTCTATAAATTACCATAAACGGACACGTTTTGCAACGGGAAACTGTAAATAAATTCCAAAAATCATTCGACGCTTTTCACATTTTATCTCCAAAGTGGGAAACTGTCCCTTTTTTCCAGGTGGAATTTGTGGTAATGTGGTGACAAGAGGTGAAATTATGGAACTTTTGGAACAATTGGAGCACTATGTCCCCTGGAATGAGCAGGAAGCGGCGGACCGCCGGGAGCTCCTTCGGCGGCTGCATAGCGGTGAGCCGCTCTACACCCGGGAAAACGCCTCCGCCCACCTGACTGCCTCAGCCTGGGTGGTGAGTCCGGACCGGCAAAAGGTGCTCCTGGCCTATCACAATCTCTATGACTCCTGGGCCTGGCTGGGCGGTCACGCCGACGGGGAGCGGGATCTTCTCGCCGTTGCCCTGCGGGAGGTGCGGGAGGAGAGCGGGCTTGTGACCGTGACGCCCGTCACGCCGGAGCTCTATTCCCTGGAGATCCTGACGGTGGACGGCCACGAAAAGCACGGCCGGTACGTCTCCTCTCACCTGCATCTGAATGTGACCTATCTGCTGGAGGCAGACCCGGCCCAGCCCATCCGTCGTAAAGCCGATGAAAACAGCGCTGTGGGCTGGTTCACGCCGGAGGAGGCCATTGCGGCTTCGTCGGAGCCTTGGTTCCGAGAGCGGATCTACTCCAAACTCAACGCAAAGCTCTCCCGCTTCCCGGCCCGGTAAAGGGGCTATTGCACTGCCTTTCGCCCAAAGGGGATAAACAGCAGCGGCGCAAAGCAGGCGGCGATGGTGGAAAAAGCAAGGTGATCAGTCAGCCGCAGGAGCCAGGAGGAAATCGTCCCCGTCCAGTTGAAAAACTTGGCCAGCTGCATGCTGAGGGAAAGGGGGAACGACGGGAGTGTCAGCTGCAAAACCACCACGACGAAATAGACCGCGGAAATGATCCCTGCGGAAACGGCGATCTCCGCCCGGGTCATGGAGCGCAAGGCCCACAGCCCGCCCAGGGCCAGCACGATCAAAAACAGTGCCCCGTCAAAGATCGCGGAGCGGACCGGGTCGACGGACACGTTGGTGACCCCGTCGGCCCCCACGGTCCGGACCGTGAAAAAGACGCCGCCCAGGTATACCGTCACATAAAAACTCACATAGCTGGAAATCAGGCAAAAAACCGGGACTCTCCAAAGGGTGCGCAGGTGGATGTGCATCGTGATCCCTCCTTGTTTTGTTGTCTTCTTTCAGTATAGCATACGTACAGCGGAAACGGCAGGGGCAAATCGCCCCTGCCGCTCGTTTATTTTGCCGCTTTCGGCATAGTTTCAGGAAAAATTCCATATCCTTTGATAGAAGCAACATCGCCGGCATGTTTTTACACTAGTCCAGCTCTTGCGAAAAAAAGTCCACTTCTACCAGATAGACAAAACTGCCCGGCGTCCGGACCGCGCGGGCCCTGTCCTTCCACCACACGGTGGTCTCATCAGCGGCCACTGTGACGGTCTGCCCGTCCCGGAGCTCATAGGTGATCTCAACGGCTTCCTCCCGGCTTCCCTCCGGCTTTTCCAGCAGGGAGTACTTCAAAAAGCCGGTCAGCGCCACCGCAAGATCGATGGACTCCGCATCGGTATAGGTTTTCACGGTATCCGTGATACGGGGGCAGGAGATCGTGACTTTGCAGACGTCCTCGGCTTTGGGGATACCAAACAGCCACATGCCGTCCTTGACGATGGAAATAAACACAAACAGGATGGCCAGGCGGACCAGATCCAAGCTCCATTGTTTGATCCGGCGCTTCCACTTGCGGTTCATTGGGGTCCCTCCTCCCGTTCTCCTTGTGGATTTGTGCCTGTATTTTATCATACCGCCTGCCGCTGTCAAGGGCAGCCCCAAAAACGATGTAAGGGCAGCCCTCAGGCTGCCCTTTTCGGTCATTCGGCCGCTTTCAGCATAGTTTCAAGGAAAATTCCATATCCTTTGGTTGGATCATTCAGCAGTACGTGGGTCACGGCGCCCACAAATTTCCCGTTCTGGAGAATGGGGCTGCCGCTCATGCCCTGGACGATACCGCCGGTGGCTGCGATCAGCTCCGGATCGGTGACGCGGAGCACCATGTCCCGGCCGTCGGCAGACGTGCCGGCACTGAGGATCTCGATGTCATAGGCGCAGATCTCGTCGCCTTCCACGTTGGAGAGGATGGTAGCCGGCCCAGGCACCACCTCGTCCGCCGCGGCAACGGGCAGGGCCTCGCCCACATCCCAGCAGGAGGCGTCGGCCTCCAGATGGCCGAACACACCACTTTGGGTGTTGGCGTACAGGGTACCCAGGTCGCCGCTGAGGTCAAAGTCGCCCCGCAGCTCACCGGCGCTGCCCGCCTCACCCTTCTTCACCGCCTTCACTGTGGACGGCAGAATGGAGCCGGAGGAAAACGGCATCAGCTGGGCGGTATCCACATCGGCGATGCCGTGGCCCAGGGCGCCGAAAGCCCCGGTGTCGGGATCATAATAGGTGACGGTGCCGATGCCGGCCATGGAGTCCCGGATCCAGGCACCGATGGAATAGGTGCCCTGTTCATTTTTTTCCGCGGACACGCTAAGTGCCAGCTGGCGGCCGTTGCGGCTCACCTGCAGATTGGTGGAGGCGCCGCCCTGCTGCTGGAGCAACTGCTGGAACTGCTCCGTGGACTGGACGGAAACACCGCCGCATTTGACGATCACGTCGCCGGTCTGCAAGCCGCATTCCTTGGCAGGCGTCTGTCCCTCCGGGAGCTTCACCACCAGGACGCCTCGGGAGAAGAGCTTAATGCCGACGGTATGGCCCACGGGCACCAGTTTTTCAGGCAGTGCGGACGTGCCGGCGCCGGAGAGCTCCGCTGCGCCGGCGGGAACGGCAGCGGTCAGCATCAGGGCCAGGAGCAGCGCCGCTCCGCCCCGCAGCAGCCGCTTTGCCGTTTGCGTTGGTTCATGCAAATACGATCACCCCTTCCAAAAAACTGCCGGCAGCCCATGACGGTGCCGGCAAGCGTATTTTGGACGAAAGGCGCGAAATCTCCCCTTGCAAAAAGCGGCAGCACCGCCATGGGCCGGATATCCAAACCGCGGCGCGCCGGGGAGAAAAAAGCGCCCCGCAGGAAAATCCTGCGGGGCGTTCCAGTTTTTAATCCCGTTTGTTGAAGATTTTCAAAATGTCGTCGAACACGTCGTCGGTCTCGTCCTCCACCTTGGGCACATCCACTTCCTTCAGAGGAACGGGCTCGGGAGCGGTGACCGCGCGGGCGCTCTGGTCCGCCTGGACGCTCTGCATCTTGGGCAGCTCCTGCTGAGCCGGGGCCTTGTCAAAGCCGGTGGCGATGACGGTGACGCGGATCTCGTCGTCCATGGTCTCGTCGAAGGTGGCGCCGAAAATGGTGAGGGCGTCGGGATGGACAGCCTCCTGTACCAGCGACGCCGCCTGCTCCACTTCCTCCAGGCCGATGTCCATGGAGCCTGTGATGTTGATGAGCACGCCCTTGGCGCCCTCGATAGAGGTCTCCAGCAGGGGGCTGGAAATGGCCATCTTGGCAGCCTCCTCGGCCTTGCCCTTGCCGGCGGCCCGGCCCACGCCCATGTGGGCCATGCCCGCGTTTTTCATGACGGCGGTCACGTCGGCGAAGTCCAGGTTGATAAAGCCGGTATCCCGGATCAGGTCGGAGATGGACTGCACCGCCTGGCGCAGCACATCGTCGGCGATCTCAAAGGCGTTGGCAAAGGTGATCTTCTGATCGGTGGCGTGCTTGAGCCGGTCGTTGGGGATGATGACCAGGGAGTCCACCCGGTCCTTCAGCTCGGAAATGCCCGCCTCGGCAGCCCGCATACGGCGGGGTCCCTCAAAGCCGAAGGGCTTGGTCACCACGGCCACCGTGAGGATATCCATCTCCTTGGCGATCTCCGCCACGATGGGCGCGCCGCCGGTACCGGTGCCGCCGCCCATACCGGCGGTGATGAACACCATATCCGTATCCTCCAGCGCCTTGGCGATCTGCTGACGGCTCTCCTCGGCGGACTTGCGGCCCACCTCCGGGTCGGAGCCGGCGCCCTGACCGTGGGTCAGTTTCTCGCCGATCTGGATCTTGTATGTAGCACTGGAAACATTCAGTGCCTGCTTATCGGTGTTCACCGCTACAAAGTCCACGCCCTTGGTGCCGGAGCGAACCATGCGGTTTACCACATTGTTGCCGCCGCCGCCCACGCCGATCACTTTAATATTGACAACGGTATCGGGACCGGTCTCCAATCCAAACGCCATAGTGTGCCTCCTACTATCATTTGTGCAAAAGGGCGGTGCCGCCCTTGAATGTCGCAATATCCTGTGGTTGCCGGATTTAGTTTATTGTATGACACTTTGCCGCCGCGGTCAAGTAGCGGCCTGCCTTTTCCAGGAGTTTTTTATAAAGAAACCCAGGGGGAAAACGCCCTCCTCCCACGGTTCGTCAGTTTTCGATAAAATGCACTTCTCCGTTGTCCCAGGTCATCTGAATGGTACCGGTCTGGTTGGTTTCCAGCTGCTCCACCACCTGCACCAGCGCCCGCAGTTTCCGGGTATAATCCGCCCCGTAGGGGAGCTCCACGGAAAACCGCCCGGCGTACTCCATGACCAGTTCCGAAAGGTCATCCAGGCGGATGGCCTGTACCTGCTCGCTGAGCCCAGCCTCCTCCAGCGCAGCCATCAAATCCAGCAGGCTCTGCTGCTGGGAGGCGTACTCCGTGGCCAGGGCCAGGCGCGTTCCCACAGAGGGCGCCAGCAGCTGGCAGCCGCTGATAACGGCATATCCCTCCGCCTGGGTGGTGTCCAGCTGCTCCACGATGCGTCCGCTGGGGCTGACCAGCCAGGCAAAGCCGTCCTGCACCACCGCCATGGGTGTGCCGCACTCTTTGATCTCGATGAGCAGGGTATCCGGGAGCTTGCGGTTGATGCGGATCTCATCCACATAGGGCAGCGCCGTGCGGATATTGCCGGCCACGGCGTACTTATTGAGCAAAAACAGGTTGTCGCCCACGCCTACGCCGCTGGCCTCCACGATCTGGTCCTGGGTGTAACGCTCCTGTCCTGTGACCACGATGGTGTTCACCCGGAAAAACAGCGTCAGTGCCGCCACCAGGCAGCCGCAGATCACCAGCATGGACAGCACCTTATAGAGGAAGCCAAAGCTCCCTCTCCTGCGCTTTCGTTTGGAATGTCTGCGTCGTGCCATGCTGTGCTCCTCAGTTCATTTCTTCCGTTCTGGAGATCCGGGCGCCCAGCGCCGTCAGATCCCGGACGATATCTTCATAGCCTCTGTCAATGTGTCCTGTTTCAAAAAGGCGCGTCTGCCCCTCCGCTGCCAGAGCGGCCACGCAGAGAGCCGCACCGCCCCGCAGGTCCGTGCAGCGCACAGCGGCGCCGCTCAGGTGCTCCACCCCCGTGACCACCGCCGTCCGGCCGGACACCCGGATGTCCGCCCCCATGCGGACCAGCTCATCCACATGGCGGTAACGGTTTTCAAAGATGTTCTCCTCAAAGACCGTGGTGCCTGTGGACCGCACCAGCGCGGCCATCAAGATG
>CABQCB010000005.1 GCA_902462475.1 uncultured Oscillibacter sp.
ACATTGTTATGCTAGTTTTTGTACTCCTCTTGACTTTTTATAGCTGGTCTTTCGTCTGCAAATGTCAAATAATGTATAAAAACAAAGCGGTCGATTTTTGCAAATATGTAAAATGATTTGCAAAACTGCGACATTTACATTTAAAGTGTTTTGTATATAATTTTATTGAAAAGCTGAAACAAAAAGAGGGCGAAACTGTGGAGCGGGCATCCTGCAAAATCTGTATTCTCGGATATCACAAGGTATCGGACGTTATCAGAAAAGCGCTGCATCTCATGGGGGAGGAAGCGGGAGAAATCACCGTGGCGGACTGCAACATCAATAATCTGGCGGAGATCGTCCGCGCCCAGCAGATCGCCGGGTGCGATATCTTCATTGCGGGCTCCGGCAATGCCGCGGAATTCCGCAGGATCTCCCAGATGCCCATGGTGGAGCTGCGGATCAGCAATCTGGATTATCTGATCGGGCTGCATAAGGCGCTGACCCTGGGCCGGGCGCCGGCTTTTGTCAAGCACAGGCATACCCATGCCATCCCGGCGGAACTGTTTTCTTCCATCGTGGGGCGGGACATTCCCATTTACTCCTATGAGGATTCCTTTGAACTCCAGAAGATCGTGGAGCGGGAGGATGTGGACGTGATCATCGGCGCCGCCTATCCGGTGGAGCTGGCCAATGCCGCGGGAAAAGCGGGCGTGCTGGTCACGCCCAGCATAGAAACCATTCAGGAGACCATCCGGCGGGCCCGCCGCAGCGTGGAAATAAACCGGGAGCGGACAAAGCAGCGGCAGCTTTTCAACGGCGTGGTGGAGCAGTCCGGTGCGGGCATCGTAGTGACGGATGCGTCCGGCCGGATCATCGTGTTCAATTCTGCGGCGGAACAGCTCACCGGCGTCAGCCGCGCCCAGGTGATCGGGCAGCCTGTGGGCCAGGTCCCGCCGCCGCTGGGCGAGATCCCGCCGACGGCCGACCACGGGGCAAACCAGGAGGGGCGCCGGCTGATGAACGGGACCATGGTACATTACCGCAGCCGCATGCTTTCCGCGCAGGGAGAGCCCTTTGCCCGGGTCTGTTTTCTGGATATTGACAACCGGCGCGGCGGCGGGAAGCGTTCTGTCCGGATCGACCGGAAAGGCTGGGACAATCTTGCGGCCGGCGCGCCTGCCATGGAAGCCTGCGTCCAAAGGGCGCGCCAGCTGGCCGGGGTATCCGGGAATCTGTGTATTCTGGGAGAGAAGGATACGGACCGGGGAGGGGTGGCGGAAGCGCTGTTCCATGCGTCGGCCCGCAGCGGCGCGCCGCTGATGGAACTGGATGTTTCTCTGATCTCGCCGGAGAGCGCCAGGGCGTATCTGATCGGCCAAGAAGATATCCACGGAGTCACCCGCGGGATCCTGGAACTGGCCAATGGCGGAGGCGTGATCCTGCGGAATTACCGGCAGGCACCGGCGCAGGTGCAGAACATCATCGAAGCGGTTGCGGCAGGTCAGCGCGTTCTGCGTGTGAACGGACGGGTGCCCTTTTCTCTGGATGTGCAGTTTATGACCATCGCAACGGCGGAGGATGGAAAGTGGCTTCGCGAAAAATACCACCTGTCCACGTTCTTGCTGGATGTGCCCCCGCTGCGCTGCCGCCGGGAGGATGTGCCTGCGCTGTTTGTGCAAAAGGCCGCGGAGCGAAAGCAGCTCTCTGTGGCAGGGCAGCGGCGGCTGCTGACGGACAAGATGCGGCAGATCCTGCAGTCCTACGCCTGGCCGGGAAATTTGGCGGAACTGGAGCGGGCCGTATACCGGTATCTGGCGTCTTTGGACCAGGCGGCACATCCCACGCCGCGGGCCAAGGGCATCTTGCTGGTACAGGCCATCGGCGAGGAGGAACTGCTGCGCAGCTTTGTGGAGGAGCACCCTGTGCTGCATACGCCGCCGGACAGCACCACCCTGGCCCAGTATCAAGAGGCAGTGGAGACGCTCAAAGAGCTTTATTACGTAAGCAACGAGCAGGTGGCCCGGGCCCTGGAGATCAGCCGTGTGACACTTTGGCGGTATTTGAACGCATAAGAGATTTGTGTCTGAATTTAATTGGGGAAATGGACAAGAAGTGCCGTGATTTGCAAGAGAAATGGCTGCTTTCCAGCGTGTTGAGGGCAGCCGGATCGTTTCACAAACAGGAGATCTCTGGTTCGAGCCCGATAGTTTCCACAAAAGAAAAGTTCCTGATTTCGTAAGAAATCAGGAACTTTTCTTTTGTGCTGTGACCGCAAATGTTTATGGAAATCAATACACGGATCAATATCGGAATAGAGGCAAACGGAGGATATGCGCATTGGCAAAAGACCTTCCCATGCGGGGCAAACGACCAGGATCCGACACCATGCCGGCATTCTCAAATGAATATCTCGAATGCATTTTTCCCGATCATAAAGCACTTTGCGCAGGTCCAGTTCTCCAAGCCTTTCGCTTTTTTGTAAAGGGGATCGATGCTTATATTGGGGGAAGCTGAAAATCGGATTTTGCGCGTACCTGGTGTATAGTCCACATAAATAGCATTGGCAACTTCCCGGGCAGTTAATCCCTGATATTCTTTCTGTTGGCTGTATATTTTTGTGGGCTCCAATGTGTCTGTAAGCGCAAGAATATAGAGCAGAGGGTCTTCTTCAAAAGTAATATTTTTGTAGTTCTCTGCCAACAAAACGTCCAGCAAATACCTCTCGTACTCTTCCCGCTGATCTTCACTCTGCTTCCAAATGTTATGTGCGGCAATACAGCCGGCGATATGTAGAAATACGGGTAATTGTTCTATGCAGAAGTGCTTGCCCATGTATGTAAAATTACGGAAAGAAGCGGCGCCAATTTGAAGGGCCGGGCTCTCTTTTAGAGCCGAAAAATATGCGGAGACATAATTTTTGACCATCCGGTCATAGATCAGAAATCCTCCGGTGATTCCGTGGTCAATTTTTCCCCAGACATTGATGCAATAATTAAAATATCGGATGGTGTCCGCACTGGTATATCTGTGTCGGCGAATCTCTGTGCCTGTGTTGAATCGGAGTCCAGGATTTTTGAACATCGTCCAGGGCTGCTTTATCAGCCTGCACAGGCAGTGCGCATTCTTCCTGACGGCACAGCAGTTCTTACGGCCGCAATAGCGGCATGAAGGCTGCCAGGAGGGCGAAAACAAAGAAGCATTGATTCCCAGCTGATGTTTTACTCGTCCGAATTCTGCATATTCAAAACGCCGCCCGGCTTTACTCCGCCGCGGATCGTTTGAGGTTGGGATGGGGGCCCGGGCAGGTGCCTGAAGCAGGGCATGCGCTCTTTCCGTAATGCAATATCCATAGTCGTGATACAAGAACGTCAAAAACCACAAGTAGGAAAATGGGAGCCAGAGAGGCGCCCGAAGCCCAAGGGATGTGTCGCCGGTCAAACAATTTTCAATTAACAATCCCAGGAAAAAGCCTGAAACGGTGTGTGTTGCGCGGTCGTCCGGCAATGTGACATCATTATTTTCAAAAGCAGGGATCTGGAAGAGGTCACATTTTTTCCCGCAATGACAGGAGCAACAGAAGAATTCGTTTGCCTTCATAGGGTCGAGCACCAAAGGAAGCCCCTTTGCCCCGGCTTCAAAATATTGTCGGATAAATTCACGGGATTCCGCAGGCGAAATAACGTTTTTGGCTGCAATATAGGTTCCATAATAGTCCCAATTGATCCCGGTTCGATCTTCCATGGTGTCATTTATAAACGTTGAGTACTGCACACAATGCCCCCCAAATATGTCATGCAAAGGTCATAAAAAACGAGTCTGCATACTTATGGGGCTATTATAACGGATTTGGACGAAAATGTGTACCCATGGCTGCGCCGTCCGCAGGACCAGTGCAGCCATGGGTACGATCGTACGAACGGACTTTTTGAAATGACCGCTGTATTCAGCAAAAAGTTTTGTGATGCTTTGATTGATGACATCAGGTTGACATTATGTGTTTTTACTATATAATAGTAAATGACGCCGCTGTCATTTACCGGAAAGGGAGATATATTATGAAAAAAGAGCCCGATGATTTTTCTTCTGAGCGTATGGTTCAGACAGGACACCCGCCCACATCCCGCGATGTTGCTTTGCGGGCCGGAGTATCTCAGTCCTCCGTTTGCAGAGTGTTTGACAGCAAATGGAGTGACCGGATCAGCCCCGCGCTTCGTGAGCGTGTATTGTCTGCGGCAAAGGAATTAGGATATAGTCCCAACGCTCTTGCCCGCAGCCTTACGGCAAACCGTTCGGGGATCATTGGCGTGGTCGTTTCCGAAGACTTCAATGAGTTTTATTATGATCTTCTTCGGAGGATTACAAATGAGCTGCAGCAAATGGATATGCGCGTCATGATTTTCAATGCGGCGCCTTATCGTGAAATAAAGCAGGTCTTTCAAAAGCTCGTGGAATACCGGGTGGATGGGATCATTGCAACTGCCGCGGCCATTTCCAATATTGCGGAGCCGTTTCACCTTGACAGGGCTACACCGTTGGTACTGGTGAATATCTATTCCACGGAGCCGTTTTGCGATAGTGTCATTACGGATAACTATGCCGGCTCCAATCACATGGCGCAATACTTATATGGATGCGGCTGCCGGAATTTTGTCTATGTATCTGCGGAAAAGAGCCGGTATTTTGACGTGCCGGATCGTAAGCGAGGCTTTTTTGACTATATCCGCCTGAAAAAGGATGCTTCGATTCGCCATATCGCGGGAGATTACAGCTACCGCTCCGGTCAGGAGATCGCCCGAGAGCTGTTTTTGGAGCCCGGACGCCCGGATTGCGTGTTTTGCAGCGGATCCAGAATGGCGTACGGGATCATGGATGTGGCGCGTTTCGAATTCGGAATAAAAATTCCGGAACAGCTCTCCATTGCGGCGTACGATGATATGGACGCATCGACGCTTGCATCCTACCAATTGACGGCTGTTCAACAGCAGTCCGATCTGCTGGCACACACGGCGGTCCAATTATTGCAAAAGGCGATTGGAGGCACAGCATCTCCCAATGTGGAGACCGTGTATGTTCCCCCGACCCTGGTTATGCGCGGAAGTGTGCGGGAGTCCGCCGCGCTGGACTCCTGAGCTTTCCCGTTTTCCCAATTTTAGAGGGCTCTTCCTTGAGACGAGGCTATAAGCATGGATGTGTCTGAATTTATGAATGGAGTGAGAAGATGGCGTCGCTGGACATTTTGATTGTTGTTGTATATATGATCGCCATGATGGTCATGGGCTTTGTGCTGGGCAGGGAAAACAAAACCAGTGAGGATTATTTTTTGGCTGGCCGGTCAATGTCCTGGTTCCCCGTGGCACTCTCTGTTGCTGCGACCATGATCAGTGCCAACAGCTTTATTGGCGGCCCCGGCTGGGCTTATACGGATGGAATTGAGCCGTTTATGCAGAATATCACGGTACCGCTGGCGTGTTTTTTTGCGGTAACCATTACCGTTCCCGTGTTCTACCATCTGCGGGTCTCCTCCGTTTATGAGTATATGGAACTGCGGCTGGGAAGCTGGAGCAGAAACCTGGCCGTGGCCCAGTTTTTTATCAACTCCCTGATCCAGGTCTCTTCCATGGTGTTTGTTCCCGCGTTGATCATCCAAACGATCACTGGGTGGGAGCTGCACATTGTTGTGCCGGTCATCGTTCTTTGCGCCATCACGTATACCATCACGGGAGGAATCAAGGCAGTCATTTGGACGGATGCCATTCAGATGATCGTTTTGTGGACCGGCATACTTGTGATTTTATTTACCGCCGTAGACAGCACCGGACTGGGCTGGAGTGCCACCCTGGCCCAGGCCGCGGAAGCGGGCAAATTTGATGCCTTTGATTTTTCTCCTACGCTGACCAACACGAACGCCTTTTTGTGCTCCTGCTTCGGCATCTTTATGTGGACACGGTATTTTTGCTTTGATCAAGCCCAGATGCAGCGGATCCTGACTTCAAAATCCATGAGAGGGATCAAGCGTTCTTTTGTAACCAGCTCCGTTCTCATGAACCTCATGTATTTTCTCATGCTGTTTGTAGGAACGATCTTCTTTGTGACATATGGGGGAAGACCGTTTTCTACGGCCAATGAAATTATGATCGATTTTATCCTCAATCACCTCCCCGTAGGGATTGTGGGATTGATCATTGCGGCTGTATTTGCCGCGGCAATGTCCTCGATCGACTCCCTGTTCAATTCCATGACTACGGTATTTACCACGGATATCTATGAGCGTTATTGGAAAAAGGACAACCGGGAAGTTACATTAAAGCAAACCATGTTCCTCTCATTGATCCTGGGCGTTATCATTGTTTTCATCGTCTTGCTGGGCTTCGGCAATACCATTACCTCTGTTCTGGATGTGGTGGGAAGTTATATCTCCTTCTTTGCCGGACCTTCTTTGGGTGCCTTTTTGCTGGCAATGTTTACTACCAGAGCAAACGACAAAGGGACCGCCGGCGGCTTTCTGGTGGGATTTGTTTTTGGATATCTGATTGCCGAAAGATTTCAAACCAGTTGGCTGGTGAACCCTGCGATCGGAGCCTCCATTACGTTTTTGGTGGGGTACTTGCTGAGCTGCGTCATAAAAAGCGACAAACCAGGAGATGAGATCCGATGCTACACGGCTAAGGGTCTTCGCGAGAAAATCATCGCAGATTCCGGCAGTACGGAAGACGGTGTGTCTGTGCTCCCGTTTTCTATGGATAAATACAGCTGGGCGCTGCTTTTGATTTTCTTGCTGCAATATGTGCTTTTGTTTTTGATTCGCTGAAGGACGTGCCTTGTGTTTGAGCGGGAAGCCGGAGAACCCTCCGGCTTCCCGCTGTTGTAATATTTGATATATTTAGAGCGCTATAATTGGGGAATATGTAGGATTTGGGCAATGGGTATTGACGAAATCAAAAAACGTGATATAGTGCTAACTGTAAATGACACCGGCGTCATTTCCGGTTTCCCCTCTTTTTTGTGTCCACTTGTTGTGGGCATTTTCAAACGCCAAAAATGACGCCGGTGTCATTTCCCGAACCGCATTGCTTAACAAACCAGACCATGAGGAAAATTTCATTATTTATGGAGGCCGCTATGGGTAAGTATCAAGCATCAAAAAAGATCGTCCTGGAGTATTACAACGCTATGGAAAAGGCGTCCCCGGAGGAAGCGGAGAAGGTTTTGAACGAGTTCATGCCTGAGGACTATTCCTGGAAGTCTGTGTACCCCTTCCGGGAGCTGAGCGGCAGGCATGAGGTCGCAGAGACCTTCTGGAAGCAGCTCAAAACATCCCTTTGCCACATGCAGCGCCGGATGGACATTTTTATTGGCGGTACCAACGAGCTGGGCGGCGAGCAGTGGGTCATGAGCATGGGCCATTTTATGGGACTGTTCGACCATGATTTCCTGGGAATCCCCCGTACCAAAAAGATGGCCAGCCTGCGGTATGCGGAGTTCAGCTGCGTAGAAAACGGCAAGATCACCCGCACGGGCCTGTTCCTGGATCTGATCGGACTGATGATCCAGGCCGGCGTGAATCCCCTGCCTCCTGCCACCGGTCAGTACTTCATCTATCCCGGTCCCCGCATGCATGATGGCCTGCTCTTCGAAGATGCGCCGGAGGAAGAGGGCGTTAAGACGCTGGCAGCAGTGAACTACATGGTGGAAGATCTGGATAAGATCAACAAGTCCGGTTCTCTGGAGCCCCCCACGGCAGAAGATCTGGCGCGTTCCTGGAACGAGGACATGATTTGGTATGGACCTGGCGGTATCGGCGCCTCCTATACCATTCCCCGCTACATCGAGCAGCATACCGGTCCCTTCCGCAGAGGCCTGGCAGATAAGGTCTTCAATGGTCATGTGGTTCGCTTTGCTGAGGGCAACTTTGCCTGCTTCTTTGGCTGGCCCAACCTGAGCAACCGTGCCATTGGCGGTTTCCTGGGTCTGCCCAGCGGCAATGTTCGGGCGGATATGCAGGTGGTTGATGTCTACTGCCGGCGCGGCGACAAGCTCTCCGAGAACTGGGTGCTGATCGATCTGCCCTGGTGGCTGAAGCAGCAGGGCCTGGATATTTTCAAGCGCACCAGCGACATTCTCAATCCGGCCGACTAAGGACCTGATTTGAGCCGATTATAGGGAGGAAGAGAAACCATGCAGGAAAAAAACAGCGAAGCTGTAAAAAATGATGCTATCCCTGGCAAAGATATGACGAATACAAGAAGGATACTTGCCTATCTCTCCATCATCGTCATTTATTTCTTCTACAACTACAACTTTACCTTGGGCACCTTCATTAAGCCGACGATGATTACCGATGTGGCCGCGGGCGGCTTTGGATTCACGCTCAAACAGTCCGAAGAGATTTTCGCAGTCATGTCTTTTGGTACGATTCCCGGAACCTTCCTGTTTGGTTGGATTTCTACCCGGATCGGCAAAAAGAACACCCTGATTTCCATTGCACTTTTGATCGCGCTGACGACGTTCCTGCCTCTGCTGGTTCCCACGAGCATGCTGCTGTGGAAGGCCGCCAGATTCTGCGCCGGCTTTGTGCTGGGCGGCGTCTTTGGATGCGCCATGCCTCTGGTGGCGGATATGTTCCCCAGCAAATACAGAGGTAAACTGGCAGCCAGCCTTACGGCTATGTATTCTCTGGCCATGATGTTCGGCGGTTGGGTCTATGCCATGCTGGGCGACGCCAACTGGAAGATCCTGATGATGACCGCATATATCCCCCCCATCGTGGGCGCTGTGCTGGCCTTTGTATTTGTCCCCAATGATTATCAGTATATGAAATCCCTCCGCGAAACCGGGAAGGCCAGCGGAGAGAAGATCAATTACCTGAATATGTACAAGGGAAAGTATCTTTGGATCGGCTTGGGAACGATTTTGCTTTCCGGTGCAAACTTCACTGCGTATTCCGCTTTCGGCAACAACGCCACAACATATCTGGTAACCGGACTCGGCGTTGCCTCTGCCACTGCCGGCGCTATTTACAGCGTGCAGGGCTTCGGTACGCTCATCGGATATTTCTTCTGGGGCACGGTTGCTGATAAGAAGGGCAGAAAAGTTCCTATGATCGGTATGCTGGCAAGCGCTGTTTTTGTGTTCCTCTACACTCGGCTGAATGCGGATAGTACCACGGGCTTTTATGTGGTCTCTTTCCTGATCGGCCTTGCCACGGGCTATTCCGGCGCATGGGGCGCTTACTATACGGAACTTTTCCCCAGCAAGTTCCGCGCACTCTCTTCCGGCCTTTCCTTCAATGGCGGGCGAATCATTTCCACTTTTGCGATCCCCGCCATTGCGGGACTGGCGACTGGCAGCGGCTCTGGCATGTTGGTGATTTTCTATATTTCCATGGCTGTGTTCGTTGTCGGCTCTCTGGTCTGGCTGGCTCTGCCTGAGACGTTGAATAAGACGCGTACATAATTCCCCAACCGCAAGCATGGTCTGCGTGACGGGCGATACAAATCAAAGACGGACCCGCCGCGCCGGCTTTGGCAGGCGGCGGATGTACCGAAAGACAGTAAAAACCCCCTGGAAGGATCCTTCCAGGGGGTTTTGCTGCATGGGGCGGTGCCGCGCAGGAAATCAGATGTGCTCCAGGATCTCGCGGCCCATCTGGCTGCAGGAGACCTTCCTGGTGCCGGGGGTCCAGATGTCCGCGGTGCGCAGGCCCGCGTCCAGCGCGGCACCCACGGCGGCTTCCACCGCGTCGGCCTCTTTGGACATGTGGAAAGAATGGCGCAGCATCATGGCGGCGGAGAGGATGGTGCCCACCGGGTTGGCGGTATCCGTACCGGCAATATCCGGCGCGCTGCCGTGAATGGGCTCATAGAGGCCCCGTGTCCCGCTGCCCAGACTGGCGGAGGGCATCATGCCGATGGAGCCGGCGGTCATGCTGGCCTCGTCGGAGAGGATGTCCCCGAACATGTTTTCCGTCAGCAGCACATCAAAGCGGTGGGGAGCCCGCAGAAGCTGCATGGCACAGTGGTCCACCAGCATGTGCTCCACAGACACGTCCGAGTACTGCCGGGCCACCTCGTCCACCGTCCTGCGCCACAGCTTTGAGCAGGCGAGCACGTTGCTCTTGTCCACAGACACCAGCTGCCGGCGCCGGGTCCGGGCCAGCGCGAAGCCGGCGCGGACCACCCGCTCGATCTCTTCGCGGCTGTATGGCATGGTGTCGCAGGCAATTTCTTCGCTGCCGGAGCCCTGGGCCAGGTGCTCTCCGAAATAGAGCCCGCCCAGCAGCTCGCGGACGATCACCAGGTCGATCCCCTGGGCTGCGATGTCCGCACGCAGGGGAGAGGCGGAGGAAAGCTGGGGGAAAAGGCAGACCGGGCGGAGGTTGGTGTACACCCCCATGGCGCGCCGCAGGCGCAGCAAGGCAGTCTCCGGCCGGTTTTCGGCTTGGACGTGGTCCCATTTGGGCCCGCCCACCGCGCCCAGTAGCACACTGTCCGCTTCCAGACAGGCGCGCAGGCTCTCCTCGGGCAGACTGGTCCCGTACAGATCGATGGCGCTGCCGCCGATGTACGCCTGGGAAAACTGGAAGCGGTGGCCGAAGCGGGTCCCGATCCGTTCCAAAACCGCCGCGGCCTGTGCGACGATTTCCGGGCCGATTCCGTCGCCCGGAAGCAGAGTGATCCGTTTTTCCATGGGAAGCTCCTTTCCCGGGGGCGTCAGAGGCGGGCAGGGCGCGCCAGCTGGGCTTTGAGCCAGTCACAGACCATGTCGGCGATCTGGCGGCTGTTGTCTTCGATCATCATGGCGTGGGTGTTTCCCCGGATGCCCATCTCCGGCAGGTGGAGCCATTGACTGCATCCGCCCAAATCCAGGATTTTTTCGTGCAGGCTGCGCATGGTCTTCGTGTAGGCAAAATCCCCGATCCAGGTATAGCGCTCGCTGCGGTATGCCTCCCCCAGGAAATCACCCCAGACAAACAGGAAGGGGATGTCCTTCAAAGAGGAGACGTCCGTTTGGGTGACATCCAGGGTGGAGGAGCTCTCGATCAGAACGATGGCCTTTACATTTTGCGGACAGGCCAGTGCCGCGTTGAGGGCAAAGAGCCCGCCCTGGCTGTGGGCCAGCAGGATGCAGCCGTCTTTCATGCTGGCAATGTATGCGTTGTAGGCCTCCTGGGCCATGGGGATGGAGGTGGTCCAGCGGGGGACCTGCTGCTTGATCAGATCGTCAAATTTGCTGGCGTCGAAGCGGGAGCCGGGATAGGGCTCTCCCAGCCGCTCCCCCAGCCGGTAGGTGGTCCACCGCTCGGCATAGCTGTTGAACATGGGGGGAACGGGGTTGATCTGCGGGAACTGGGCCCAGGAAGCGCGTCCCCGCTCCACGCCGTCGGACACGTTCACATGGAACCCGTTTTCCAGGAACATGAATTCCCAGCCGGGGGTTCCCTGCTGGGTGGACTCCCAAAGCGCGCCGGTCCCGCCGCCGCCGTGGATCATGCACACGGGGTAAGGGACCACCGGGTCGGCCAGGCGGGTGTACTGCACGTACATCTGCCCGGCCTGGAAATCTCCGTTGGGGTCGTAGTTCAGCTCCGGCCCGCCGGGCCAGTAGCGCATTTTTACCGGATCGTTTCCCTCCAGGGTGATCCGCTTGCCGCCGAAAAAGCAGCTTCCCTTGCTGGTGACTTTAATGTAGTTCATGATAGCCCTCTTTCTTTGCTGCACGCGGCGGACTTCTCAGTTCAGACGGAAATTCCTGGCGTAGCGCTCGTCATAGTCATCGCAGAAAAACACCTGGAAATAGCCCAGAGGAACGCGATCGTTCTGGGTGGCGAGGCTGACGAAATACAAAACCAGCAGGCTCAGGACCCACGCGGGCAAAAATGCATGGACGTTGCCCAGGTGGGCGGCCCACCACGCCTGGGTGGATGGGATCACGCTGGAGAGGAAGTAGAACACCATGTAGGCGGCAAAGCCGCTGATGGAGGACCAGAACACGCCCTTTCCGGTGGCGCGCTTCCAGTAGAATCCCATGAGGATGGGCCAATACCAGGCGGACGCCAGAGAGCCCAGGGCAAAGTTGATCATATATTGCGTCAGGTCCGTGGGCTTGAGGGCGATGGCCGTGGCGATGGCGGCAAAGACCAGAATGGTGGCAGTGCTCAGGGTCTTCTGCCGGCGCTCACTCATGTCAGGCTTGATGCAGTCCACATAAAAGTCCTTTGCGAAGAAAGCCGCCGCGCTCATGCAGTAGCCTGCCAGGGAGGACTGGATGGCGGCGAACACGCCGCAGAAGATGATGCCGCCCACCCAGGAGGGAAGCAGGTTCGTCGCCACGTAGAAGGTGGTGTAGTCCCGGGTGACCAGATCGGGATTGAGGTTGTGGGCCCAAGGACCGGTGGCGCACATGAGCCCCTGGCAGATGGTGAAGATCAGGCAGGAGATCATGATGCCGCGCTTGAGGGTCTTGTGGTTATCATAGGTGAGGGAGACACTGACGGCAAAGGGCATGGCACCCAGGCCCACGCCGCAAAAGAGCACCGTGCCCAGGGCGTTGAGGAAGGTGAAGGAGGTATCGGCCCGGAGCATCTCCGGGTAGGTGGTGCCCATGTAGGCCACGGCGGCGGAGAGGCTGCCGTAAGTCTGGGCGTTCTTATAGAGCAGCATGCCCATAATGGAGAAGGTGGCCGTCAGCATGACCACGCCCTGGATGGCCGCCACCTTTGCCATGGACTTGACGCCGCCGGTGGTGGTATAGATCACGGTGATGACGATGACCAGGAACAGGCCCAGGTAGTATTGGTTGCTGCCGGTGATGGCCGCGAACATCTTGGCGCCGGCGGTGATCTGCCCGCAGGCCGTGAACAGCAGGCCCACCACGCAGGTCAGCGACAGGGCGGCGATGACGGCCTTGGAGCGGAAGCGCAGCCGGAACAGATCCAGGAAGGACACGGCACCGATGCGGTTTTTCAAAATGGCGGCCTTGATGCCGATGGCACCCAGTCCGAAAGCTGCGGTCAAAAAGCCGGCGTAGTAGATCACGCCGCCGGAAAAGCCGATGGCATAGGTCAGGCCGGGGGCGGTCACCATGGTGCCGCCGGCCATGGAGTTGGTGGCGGCGATCATGGCAATGGAGAATGCGCCCAGTCCGCCGCCTCCGGTGAGGAAAGAGGACAGGCTGTCGCTGGCGTGCCGCCGGGAGGAGATCTTTACATAGGCGCCCAGGCCAACGATCAGCACGGTGTAGAGGACGAAGATCACCAGCATGGTGATCCGCGTGCTGTTGCTCATAAAAAATCCGCCGAGATCAATCATGTTCCGTATCCTCCTTTTCCGATTCTCTTGCTGCCAGGGAGAACGTCTCGCTTCGCTTCAGGTGCACCATGCCGATCACAAACATCACAAGATAGATCAGCGCGCTGCCGGAAAACCACAGGGGCATCCCCAGGAAATAAGGCATGTCCGCAGGATCTGCACACCCAAAGACGAACATGCAGATGGTGGCCAGGAGCGTGGCCAGCAGACCGATCCCGTGGAAAAACACGGCATCTTTTCTGCCCTGTTCCATCCGGCGGTCGTAGTTGGTGATCTTGGTGACGTCGTAGTTCCGGGAATCCAGGTTTTGCTTGTCCATACCATTTCTCCTTTCTTCATAGCCGCTTGATACATATATGGGAATGCAAGACCGCCCCCTTTCCGCGCCGGATGCTGCATCAGTCCCCGGCGGTCTGGCAGCCGAAGGAGCGCTCGTATTCCCGAAGCTCCTCCAGGCCCATCAGACGATTGAATTCCGGGAAATCCACCATATGCGGCAGACATTCGGTCAGCGTCTGGGTCCGGCGCAGCTGGCTGAGGAAATCCTGCACCGCCTTTGTGGCGGCAAACAGCGTGCCGGTGGGATAGATGGCCAGCTTATAGCCGATCTGCTGCAGGACGGACGATTCCAGCATGGGGGTCTTTCCGTGCTCGACCATGTTGGCCAGCATGGGCCGGCGGATGGCGGCGCAGGCTTCGCGCATCTGGTCCTGAGAGGTGAGAGCCTCCATGAAAATGATGTCCGCGCCGGCGGCCTCGTATGCCTTGGCGCGCTCCAGTGCCGCGGCAAACCCATCCACAGCGGTGGCGTCCGTCCGGGCGATGATGCACAGGGACGGGTCCTGGCGGGTGGCCCGGGCGATCTTCAGCTTGGCCACCATCTCCTCCGTGGAAATGAGCTGCTTTCCCTCCATGTGCCCGCAGCGCTTGGGCATGGCCTGGTCTTCCAGCTGGATGGCGGCCACGCCTGCATTTTCATAGGCCTCTACCGTCCGCATGACGTTCAGACGTCCGCCGAATCCGGTGTCGGCGTCGCACAGGGCAACCACCCCGGCGCTGCGGACGATGTTTTGCGCGGCGTCCAGCATCTCCTTGAAGCTGATCAGGCCGATGTCCGGCACGCCCAGCGTACTGGCGGAAACGCCGTATCCGGTCATATATACTGCCGGAAAGCCCGCCTTGGCCACCAGCTTGGCAGACCATGCGTCGTAAGCCCCCGGGGCCATGATGATCGTTTCGCCGGCGAGAAGCTCCCGCAGTCGTTCACCGTTTGTCATAAGTTCTCCTTTCTGTGTATGCGTCTATGGATCAATGAGGTGATTTTGCAGAGATATTAAGCAAAATCCGTGCCATATAGGCGAACTTTTTCCCGGGGACCTTATACAAAACCCCCGCTTGTTTTTCGGCCAAACAGCCAAAACAAGCGGGGGTTTCTTCAAGTATTGGGGGAGAGACAAAGGGATGATTCAAAACGTTTGAAAATGTTTTAAAACGTTTTGAAACGCTCGAACTCGATCCCGTTCTTTTTGATCAGGCGCCACAGCGTGGACCGGCTGATGCCCAGCCTGGCCGCGGCCGCGGCGCGGTTTCCGCCGCAGGCCTCCAGGGCGGCGCGGATGGCCTGGATGTCAGCGCTGCGCGGCGCGGGACCGTGGGGGTGTATACACGAGGCGATGAGCTGGTCCATGGGGGCCGAGGGCGTGTAGAGGGCGCACAGCCGCTCCACTACATTGCAAAGCTCCCGGACGTTGCCCGGCCAGTCGTATTCCATAAACAGCGGGTGGGAGGCGATTTGGGCAAGCTGCTCTTCTGCCAGGCGCAGATCGTGACGGTCCAGATAAAAGCGGATGAGCAGGGGAACATCGCCCTTCCGGGCCCGCAGCGGCGGCACATTGGCCTCCAGAATGTTGAGACGGTAAAAAAGGTCCTCCCGAAAGCGGTTTTCCTGCACCAGCCGGGCAAGGTTTTGGTTGGTGGCGGCAATGACGCGGATGTCCACGTGGGAGATGGAGTCGCTGCCCAGGCGCATGATCTCGCGCTGCTCCAGCACCCGCAGCAGCCGGGACTGAAAGGTGGGGGTGATTTCGCCGATCTCGTCGAGAAAGATGGTGCCGCCGTCGGCCAGCTCGAAAAGCCCCGGCTTTCCCCCTTTCCGCGCTCCTGTGAACGCGCCCTCGGCATAGCCGAACAGCTCGCTTTCCAGCAGGTCTGCCGGCATGGCCGCGCAGTTGACTGCCACAAAGCGGGCGCTTTTTCTGGCGCTGGCGTTGTGGATGCTTTGGGCCAGCAGATCCTTTCCGGTGCCGGTCTCTCCGTAGAGCAGGATGGTGGACTCTTTGGCGGCGTAGCGCTTGCAGGTATCCACCAGGCGCAAAAACACGGGACTCTGGCCTACCATGTCGGAAAAACGGGTCTTGGCGGAAAAGCCCTTGTCCGCGGTGTTTTTGATTTTTTCGCTGGCTTTGGAAAGCTCCTGTGTGCTCTGGAACGTGATCACATGGCCGTGGAACCACCGCTCGTTGCAGATGGGGCTCACGTTGGCCAGGATCTTGCGCTTGTCCTCCATGGTTACCACCCGGTCGAAGGGCTCCGCCGCGCCGTCGGCGGGAAGGGAGAGCCGGGGCAAGACGGTGCCGATGTCCCGTCCCAGGGCGGAGCGCAGATCCCGGCCCAGAATTTTTCCGGCGCTTTCGTTGTACTGCATCAGGACGCCGGCGCGGTTGGTCACCAGCACGCCCTCGTGGATATTTTGCAGAATGAGGCTCACCTGCTGGGCATAGAGCTGCTGGGTCCGCTGGTTGGTAACGATTTTGATGGCCACGTCCAGGGCGTCCAGATAGCTTTTGGTGGACCAGATGTAGTGGCCGGTCATCCCCAGCAGTGCCGCCCGCTCAATGGCCTGGGTGTTGCCGATGATGTGCTCATAGCCCTCGTTGTACAGCTGGGACAAAAGGGCCGACAAGCCGGGAAGGTCCTGGTATACGTAGTCCGCCACATGCAGCCGCACGGTGTTTTTCACCACGGGCATCTGGGTGATCCGCTCCCGGCTCATGAGCACGGCCACCTTGGAGCAGTCTGCCGGGATCTCGTTGATGGCGCACAGCAGGTCGAAGCCTGAGGGGCGCACCTGCACCACGGGCGTCCGCTCCACATACTGTTCAAAACAGGCGTAGGCGCTTCCCGAGGCCACAAAGATATCCACATCGCCGGCCTGCTCCACGGCCCGGATCTTTTCGCCGCCGTTCCCGGTGAAAGCATCCGGCGGCACCACGGCAAATTCCACGTCGGAAGAGTAGTTGGACCGAATCGTGCTGATAAGCTGCAGGATACGTTCATATCCCGGAATCGCGATGCGGATCTTCATAGGCGGCCCCTTTCTGCCCGGAGGGCGGTGCGGTGGAAATTTCTTAAACTGTATCACGGGCGGGCAGGCGTGTCAAACGTACGCGGCGGAGCGGACGGATGCTCCGTCTGCTCCGCCGCGCATTCATGCGGGGGCCTTCCCGTGCCGCCGGGAGAAAAAAGCGGCTGCGGGCTCCCCGCCCGTCAGGCTGCGTGCTTGCGGTGATATTCAAAGACCCAGAAAATGGCGGCCAGGATCACCACGCCGCCCACAATGGAGCTGGCGCTGAGGGATTCGCCTAGGAACACATAGCTCAGCGCGGCGGTGAACACCACGCCGGAGTACTGGTAGATGCTCACCTCCGAGGCGGGCGCCTGCTGGTATGCGTAGGTCAAGAGGAACTGACCCACCGCGGCAAATACGCCGATCATCACCAGCATGAAAAGCACCTTGGGCGACGGGACCACGAAGCTGGGGAGCATCATGACCGCCGCGCAGACGGTGCTCAGGGCGGAGAAGTGGAAAATGATGACGGAGGGGCCTACAAACCGCTTGCAGTAGGAGAGCATGGTGTAGGCCATGCCGGAGACCACGGCGGCCATCAGCGCCGCCAGCAGGGGGAAGGGGTTGGAGTCAAAGGAGGGCTGCATGGCGATGTAGGCGCCCACCAGGCACAGCACGGTGGAGGCGATCTTCACCGGCGTAATGTTCTCTTTTAAGAATAGACCGGCAAACAGCGTCACGAACACGGGCGCCGCCCGGTTGAGCATGGCCACGTCCGCCTGCCGGGCGTTTCCCGCGGCATAGAAGAACAGCACCACGCCCAAAAAGCCGAAAAAGGAGCGGCCCCAAAGGGCCCAGCCGCCTTTTTTGATCTCTTGGAACACCCGGAGCTTTTCCTGCCGCACCATGACGGCGGCAATGATCAGGCTGACCAGGTTGCGGAAAAAGGTCTGCTCAAAGGTCCCCACCTCTTCCGAGCTGAGCTTGACGAAGATCTGCATGACGGAAAAGGACAGGGAGGAGACGAGCATGAGGAAAATCGCTTTTGTCTTTGGATTGCGCATGTGGTATCAGGCCTCTCTCGGATCAGGAAATGTGGAAAAAGGGATACGGATGACCGGAATCGCTTCCGGCCATCCGCTGGTATCCAAAAGGATCAATAGTCGCCGTTGTAGCTGGTGCCGTGGGGGGTGGTCCAGCTGTAATCGCCCAACAGCTCCGCCTTGGTCTCTTCGCCGTTGGCCACCCGCAGCATCAGATCATACAGGGCCCGGCCGCTCTGCTGGAGGTCCATCTCGCCGTAGAGCATGGGAGCGGCGGAGTAGTCGATCATGTCCGCCAGGGCCGTGGCCGTCTGCTGGTTGCCGGTGATCTTGATGGTGGTCATGCAGGCGTTGCCGATGGGGTTGCCCCGGCCGGTGGTGAACAGGCAGATGTGGCAGCCGCTCATGGCCAGGGTGGTGGAGGCGTAGGCGTCGTTGGCGCCCTGGGCCTGGTTGATGCCCCAGGCACCGGCGCCGGGGACGGGATCGCCGCAGTCCAGGATGCCCAGGATCCGGCGGTGGCCCTGGGTCTTGAAGCTGCCCAGGTTCTTCTCGGTCATGGTGGTCAGGCCGCCGGCCTTATTGCCGGGGGTGGGGTTCACCTGGGAAAGGCCCTTGCCGCCCCGGCGGGTGCAGTCCTCGTTGAAGAAGTCGCCGATGTCCATCAGGCGCATGCCGATCTCATAGGAGCCGGCGGTGGTGGGGTAGCCGCCCCGGCCGCAGATCTCCACGGCCTTGCCGCCCATGGACAGGTGCATGTCGATGACCTCGCCTACCACCGGATTGGCGGAAAGGCCGCTGGTCCAGTCGGAACCGCCGTTGTAGCCGCCGATGATCAGCCCGCTGAGGGGGCAGGGCTCCCGCTTCTGGGCAGCCGCCTGGCGCTTGAGCTCCTCCACGGCCTCGATGCCGTCCTGGATGGCCTTGGTGACGCCGCCCTCGGACTGGATGCTGATGTTGACCACCGGGCGCCCGGTCTTGCGGATCTCCGCGGCCACGTCCTCCGGGTCCGTCTGCTGGCAGCCCAGGGACAGCAACACCACGCCGAAGGTATTGGGGTGGGTGCCGGTGGTGATGAAGCCCCGGCGGGTGCGGGCAAAGCGGTCGGGGAATTCGCCGCAGGCGGCGTCCACGAAGGTGGCGGGCACGCCGCAGGCGGTGGAGATCCGCTGGGCGGCGTTGTTGGAACACTGCACCAGGGAGATGACCACCACCTGGTTGCGGATGCCGAAAGAGCCGTCGGCCCGCTTGAAGCCCATGATGGTCTCGGGGAGATCCAGCTGGTCCTTCTGGTACTTGTAGGTGACCGTATAGTCCAGGGCGTCGGGGGCCATGGAACGGTAGTAGGCCCGCTGCTGCTGGTTGATCTCCTCAAAGTCATCGTAGACGTTGTGCTCGTGGACCCAGTCGCCCTTGCGGATGTCCTGGGTGGCGGTGCCGATATGGACGCCGTACTTGATGATCTCGGCGCCCTTGGCGATGTCCGTGCGGGCGATCTTGTGGCCTTCTTTGATGAACTCGTTGGCGGTGAGGACCTCTCCGCCGACCAGGGTCTGCTCCCCGGCCTGGATGGGCTCCACCGCAACGGCTACGTTGTCGCTCTCCTCGATCAGCATGGACTTTTTATAGTTTCCCATTTTCGTTGCTCCTTCATTTTTTGGTTGGGTCACTGGAATGCGGCGGCGATGCGGGAGAGGATCTGCTCGATCACCGCCCGGGGGGCCGCCAGGTTGATCCGCTCAAAGCCGTTGCCCTCGGGACCGAAGATATAGCCCTCGTCCAGGGCCACCTTGGCCTTGCGCGTCATGATCTGTTCCAATTTTTCCGGATCCGGCTCCAGCTGCCGGAAGTCCACCCAGGCAAGATAGGTGCCCTCCAGGGGAACGGCACTCACCCGGCCGGACCAGGTCTTTGCAAGGAAATCCGTCAGGAAATCATAGTTGCCCCGGATGTAGGCAAGGCAGGCGGTCAGCCAGTCCTCCCCGCTGTCCCAGGCCGCCTTGG
>CABQCB010000006.1 GCA_902462475.1 uncultured Oscillibacter sp.
GATCGCGCCGTATTGAATACGCTCAGCCGGATCATATTTTTTTGCTTTTCCAGAGTAAGTTCGACCCGGCCGCCGGAGTCGGAATACTTGATGGCGTTGTCCAGCAGGATGGACACCAATTGGCGGATGGCCTTTTCGTCTCCGACCATGGAGAGCATAGGCTGGATCTGGCAGGAGAGCTGTTTGCCCTGGGTCTTTGCCAGCGCCTGAAACGCGGCCGCGGCTTCCTCCACCAGATCGGAAACGGGAAATTCGATCTGTTCTGTCTGGGGCTGTTCCTCCATCCTAGACAGCAGAATGAGGTCGTTGGTCAACTGCGCCAGCCGCTTGGTCTGGTTCTGGATATCGTGCAGCCATTCGTTTTCTCCAATGTCCATGGCCAGGACCTCCGTGTCCGCGTCGATGATGGTCAGCGGCGTCTTCAGCTCATGGCCTGCATCGGTGATAAACTGCTTTTGCTTTTCATAGCTCTGGGAGAAGGGCTTGACGATCCGGCCGGACAGGAAAATCAGCAAAAGCAGGACCGCCAGCAATCCGCCGGTGGAAACGCACACGCTGGTGAACAGAAAGGTCCGGAACGAGCTCATCTCACGGCCGTAGTCCAGGAAGATCATGTGGGTCTCTGTTCCCACCGTGTAGGAGATGAACCGGTAGTCGTCCGAAAAGCCGCGGGAGAGCCCGGCGCGAAAGACCGTCTGGGCATAGTCGATGGCTGTTGCGGTATCCACTGCGGCGATCTTTCCGGTGTTGACAGCGAGAACAGAGCCGTTTTCATCCAAAAATACGGAGAAGTACCGTGATTCATAGGGCAGTTCGGGGGAGAAGCGCCGGTCTTCTTTGGGGCGGGTGTCCGCGGAGACGGCAGTGCCTGCCGTGTGGGTCCACGACGGGAAGCTGCCGTCGTTTTCCTGCAGGATCGCCAGGATGCTGTCCGCGTCAGAAATGATCTTTCTGTAATTCAGAACGCCCGCAATGCCCAGGATCACGGCCAGCACCAGCAGCAGCGACAGCATGGACGCCAGGATGAGCTTGATCCGAAGCTTCCGTATCATACGATCTCCTCCAGGGTGTATCCGGCGTTTCGCATGGCCTTGATCTGGATCGTTGCGTGCAGGGCGGCCAGCTTTTTGCGCAGGTAGGAGATATAGACCCACACCACATTGATCTCCGCTTCGCTGTCATATCCCCAGATTTTCTCCATAAACCGCTCGGAGGAGATCAGATTTTTGGGATTGCTCATCAAAAGCTCCATCATCTGAAATTCCTTGTTTGCCAGCCGGTAGGTCCCGGATGGGGTAGAGAGCTCATAGGTGGCCCGGTCCAGCGTGACATTTCCTATTTGCAGCTGCGAGTTTGCCTGGGCGATCTGTGTGCGGGTCATGGCCCGGATCCTGGCTAGCAGCTCCCGGGAATGAAAGGGCTTTGTCAAATAGTCGTTTGCGCCGGCGTCCAGCCCCAGCACCTTGTCATCGATCTCGGATTTTGCCGTCAGCAGCAGCACGGGGATCAGGTTTCCTCTTTTCCGGATCTCTTTCAGCACGGTGATCCCGTCGGCTTTGGGCATCATCACGTCCAGGATGACACCGTCATAATTGTCCGCCTCCAGGTATTCCAGGGCCGCCTGCCCGTCATAGGCGGCGTCCACGGAATAGTTGTTCCGCTCCAGAATGGCCGTAAGCGCCTTGGAAAGCGCCAATTCATCCTCAGCCAGTAAAAGTCGCATGGTACATTCTCCTTCCATGTCCAAAATCAGTGAAAAGCGGTGGCTCCGCTTGCCCTTTTTCGATGGATACATCTTAAAGGATTCACCTTAAATGGAAATAAAAGACTGCAAATAAACGGAAAGCGGATTCAGACTGCGGGGCAGCGGGCTGATCGGTTATTCCACCTCTTTGTGCAGGGTGGTCAGGTTTTCCTGAAGCTGGTCCTGGAACAGCTCCATGGCCCTGGAGAAGGTCTGGGATTTTTTCCATACCAGATACATTCCCAGTTCCAGTCTGGGCTTCAGAGGCCGAAAGCACAGGCTGCTGCCGGTGGTGTTCACCAGCTTGTCCAGAGTGAATGCGTAGCCCATCCCCTCGTCCACCATCAGCGAGGCATTGTAGATGAGATTGTAGGTGGCGACGGTATGAAGCTCTGACGGCTCTTTTTTCAGCCACCGGTAAAGGCCGCTCTTGTTGTCCACCTGCCGGGAGAGGATCAGGGGCTTATCCCACAGATCCTGAGGGGAGACGGCGTCTTTTTCCGCCAGAGGGCTGCTGCGCTGCATCAAAACGCCCCAGGTGTCTTTCATGGGCAGCTCCATGTAATTGTATTTGACTTTATCGATGTCGCCCAGCAAAATGCCAAAATCCAGCAACCCCTTGTCCAGACGCTCGCATACGTCCACCGCATCGCCGCTGACGATGTGGAAGAGGATACCCGGATAGCTCTTTTGGAGCTGCCGGGCCGTTTTGACGATCTGCCGTATACCGTCGGTTTCTCCGGTGCCGATATAAATGTCACCGCTGATGCTCTCATCAGACTGAGCGATCTCTTTTTCCGTCCGGCCCACCAGATCCAAAATCTCCTCCGCCCGCTTCCGCAGCAGCATGCCGTCCTCGGTCAGGGTGATCTTCCGGCTGCCCCGGATCATCAGCGGCTTGCCCAGCTCTTCCTCCAGATCCCGCAGCTGCCGGGAGAGGGTGGGCTGGGTCAGATGCAGGGCCTGGGCCGCCGCAGAGATGTTCTGCTCTCTTGCCACTGCAAGGAAATATTGAAGGACCCGCAATTCCATAGGAAGAACCTCCGAAAATATTATTTGCCGCGCAGCTTCTTCTGAAAGAAAAGAAGGGAAATCAGGCTGGGTACCCCGATCCAGACTGCCATGGCGCAGAGGGTCACCGCCTCAAAATCAGAGATCGTCAGCGCGCAGGCCACATAGAGCAAAACCGTGGGAAAAGAAAGGATCCCCAAAACCCGGTGGGCCAGATTCCAGGTGTCCTTGTCCTGCACTGTCCATGGAAGGCGGAGGCCTGTGTGCCGGTTATAGGGCAGCTTTGGTGCGATGATCCCGGTAAAGAGCATAACACAGGATACCAGTGCCAGGGCCAGCAGTTTTTCACCCTCCTCTGAGAACGTAATCTTTCGGGCGGCTTCCAGTCCGGAGACAGCCATTGCCAAGACGAAAATGCCCAAATTGAACCAGGTGGCGGCGCGAAGGACATCGAGCCTCAGATCGTCTGTGGTCACGCTGGTCAACAGCGCCAGATTCCGCAGCAGCACCACAACTGCGGCCAGTGTGCAGCTTCCTGCCAGCAGGATCGACACGACTTCGTCTTCCAGGCCCAGCGCCAGCAACATGGCCAAAAAGGAAAAAAGCAGAATCATTCCGAGCTTGCTGTTTGCCTGCCGCAGCAGGTTTTCCCGACGGGTTTTCTCTGCCAGCAGCGCGTTGGCTTTTTCCAGTTCTGCGGCCAGATCCGCATGGGCGGCAGCGTCCGGCTCCAGTTCCAGAAGCTGGCTGACCGACACGTTCAGCAGCTGTGCCATGCGGATGAGAATGTCCGCATCGGGAACGGACCGCCCGGTTTCCCACTTGGATACGGTCTGCCTGACTACATTCAATTTTACTGCCAGCTCTTCCTGGCTCATGCCTTTTGCCTTTCGGAACCGCTTGATGGTCTCACCAATCATGGCCTTGAGACTCCTTTCCGCCTTGTTCGGCAGGATCAGGATACGTACAGACCGCCCTGTATGCAAGCAACGAAAATTAACAAAGGCGCATACGGAGAAAAGACCCGTCTGACGGCGGGGCATACTGTGGGCGGTTCTGCTCTGCGTATATCTACGATTATACCGCAGTGAAAGTATAGCTTTCAAGCATAATGAAACATTCTTTATAGGTATTTGTTATTATATTTTGCGGGTGCTAAAATAAATCCGTCAAAATCAATCATCAGGAGTACAAGATGGATTTACAAGCATTTTTGGAGCATCTGGACAGCGGCAGGCCGGTCCCGGGCGGCAGTGAAGCCCACCTTTGCATGCACAGCGTCAGCCAGGAGGCACTGCGGATCACAGCGCAGATCAACGGCAGCTACCATGAGCCGGAGCAGCTGCGCGCACTCTTTTCAGAGCTGATCGGCAGGCCGGTGGATGAGAGCTTTGCCCTGTTTCCGCCCTTCCACACGGACTGCGGAAAGAACATCCACGTGGGCAAGCACGTATTCATCAATATGGGCTGCAAATTCCAGGACCAGGGCGGCATCTACATCGGGGACGGCACCCTGATCGGCCATAATGTGGTGCTGGCCACGCTCAACCACGCCAAGTCGCCCAACGACCGGGGCACCATGATCCCCGCGCCTATTCATATCGGGAAAAATGTCTGGATCGGGGCCAACGCTACCATCTTGCCCGGCGTGACCATCGGGGACGGCGCCATTGTGGCGGCCGGTGCCGTGGTGACCCGGGATGTGCCGGAAAACACCATTGTGGGCGGTGTGCCCGCCAGCGTCATGCGAAAGCTCAGTGAGGAGGAACTGCAATGAGCAAAAAGATTTTAGTCATCTCCACCAGCCCCCGGAAAGGGGGAAACTCCGATGCTCTGGCGGATGAATTTATCCGCGGCGCCCAGGAGACCGGCAACCAGGTAGAGAAGGTCACCCTGTACGATAAAAACATCGGCTTTTGCAGGGGGTGCCTCACCTGCCAGAGCACCGGGCGCTGTGTCATCCGGGACGATGCGGCCACCATCGCCCAAAAGATGGGGCAGGCCGATGTGATCGTATTTGCCACGCCTATTTACTACTACGGCATGTGCGGACAGATGAAGACCATGCTGGACCGGGGCAATCCCCTGTTTTCCGCCGACTATCGGTTCCGGGACATCTATCTGCTCTCCGCGGCGGCGGAAGAAGATGAGCACACGGCGGATGGAGCCGTCACGGGCCTGATGGGGTGGATCGACTGCTTTGAAAAGGCCCGCCTGGCCGGAACGGTCTTTGCCGGCGGCGTGACGGCCGTGGGAGAGATCCAGGGCCACCCTGCACTGAAAAATGCCTATGAAATGGGCAAGCGTGTTTGATCATTCAGGAGGATAAAGCCTATGAATTCCAAATATCACGGATATTCCTTCCCGCTGCGGGACACGGTCACCCGGGAGAAGGTATACTTTCATAACCGCTACGGGATCGAGCTTTGCGGGGATCTGTACCTGCCCAAGGGCGCTGCCGGAAAGCTGGCTGCCGTGGCGGTGTCCGGCCCCTTCGGCGCTGTGAAGGAGCAGTGCTCCGGACTGTATGCCGAGGAGCTGGCCTCCCGTGGCTTTGCCGCCCTGGCGTTTGATCCCTCGTTCACCGGAGAGAGCGGCGGCGCGGTACGGAACGTGGCCTCGCCTGACATCAATACGGAGGACTTCTCCGCTGCGGTGGATTTTCTCTCCACCCGGGACTTTGTGGACATGGAGAAGGTGGGGATCCTCGGCATCTGCGGCTGGGGCGGCATGGCCCTGAATGCCGCCGCCATGGACACCCGCATCAAGGCTACCGTCACAGCGACCATGTACGACATGACCCGGGTGAACGCCAAGGGCTACTTTGACGCTGCCGACAGCGCCGATGCCCGGTATGAGACGAAAAAAGCCCTCAATGCCCAGCGGACGGAGGACTACAAAAACGGGACCTATGCCCGGGCGGGCGGCGTGGTGGACCCCTTGCCGGAGGACGCGCCGTTCTTTGTGAAGGATTATTACGACTACTACAAGACGGAGCGGGGCTATACGGAGCGGTCTTTGAACTCCAATGACGGCTGGAACGTGACGTCGTCGCTGTCCTTCCTCAATATGCCCATCCTGCATTACAGCAGCGAGATCCGCAGCGCCGTGCTGATGATCCACGGGGACAAGGCCCACTCCTGTTACTTCAGCCGGGACGCCTTCGCCGACATGGTGAAGGACAGCCCCTATGCCGCCAACAAGGAGCTGGTCATCATCCCCGGTGCGGTCCACACCGATCTCTACGATCAAAAGGACATCATCCCCTTTGACAAGATCCAGCAGTTCTTCCTGGAACATTTGAAGTAAATGCCGCGGCAGCAAAGGAGGGCGCCCATGGTGAAATTATTCTGCATGCTCCTTGCAGCGTTCAGCCTCTCGGCCTGCGTGCCGGGAGAGACGGCCGTCTCGTCCGACGGGGCCCAGACCGCAGAGCCTTCGGAGGAGACTGCCGGAGTCCAGCAGTCCCAGGAAGTGCCGGCCGAACAGGAGGGAACCGCGTTGAAGATCACCGTTGGAGACTGCGAGCTGCTGGCTACTTTTGAGGACAACAGCTCCGCCGAGGAATTCCGGGAGCTGCTTGAAGAAGGTCCGATCACAATCGAGATGGAGGACTACGGCGGCTTTGAGAAGATGGGCCCCCTGGGTACGTCGCTGAGTCGGAATGATGCCCAGATCACCACGCAGCCCGGAGATGTGATCCTCTATCAGGGCAATCAGATCACCATTTATTACGGGACCAATTCCTGGAGCTTTACCAGGCTTGCCAGGATCGATGACCCCACCGGCTTGCAGGAAAAGCTGGGAGAGGGGACCGTTTCCGTTACGTTTTCTCTAGCATAGGAGGTAGATACAACATGGCAGTAAAGCAGACGGCGGGCCGGGAGGCCCTGGGGGAGTTCGCGCCCAAGTTCGCGGAATTGAATGACGATGTGCTCTTTGGGCAGGTCTGGAGCCGGGAGGATAAGCTCTCCCTGCGGGACCGCTCCCTGGTCACGGTAGTGGCCCTGATGTCTCAGGGACTGGTGGACAGCTCTTTCCAGTACCATCTGGCGACTGCCCGGCAGAACGGCATCACCCGGCAGGAGATGGCGGAGATCCTGACCCACGCGGCCTTTTATGCCGGCTGGCCCAAGGCCTGGGCGGCGTTCCGCATGGCCAAGGAGGTCTGGGCCGATGAGGCTGCCGCCGAGGACGGCAAAGAGCAGCACCAGGCGGAGATGGTGTTCCCTATCGGGGCACCCAATGACGGCTTTGCGCAGTATTTCACGGGCCGGAGCTATCTGCAGCCCCTTTCCACCAGTCAGGTGGGCACCTACAATGTGACCTTTGAACCTGGCTGCCGGAACAACTGGCACATCCACCACGCCTCCAAGGGCGGCGGGCAGATCCTCCTCTGCGTGGCCGGCCGCGGCTGGTATCAGGAGTGGGGTCAGGAGGCCCGGGAGCTGCATCCTGGGGATGTGGTCAATATCCCGCCGGAGGTGAAGCACTGGCACGGCGCCGCAGCGGACAGCTGGTTTTCCCATCTGGCGCTGGAGGTACCCGGAGAGGACTGCGCCAACGAGTGGCTGGAGCCGGTCTCCGACGCGGAGTATAGCAAGCTGGACTGAAGCCCGTTACTGCACAGACCGCCCCTGTCGATCAATCGACAGAGGCGGTTTTAGGGTCGGAAAGAAGATACGAACAGAGAAAGCTGCCGCTTGTAAGAGTACGGGGGATGGAGTACAATCGATCGTGTATCAGGCGGCCATGAAGTCAGGAAGGGAGCGTCGGAGCCATTGGCCACGCTGCTTTGTGACTTTTGCGCCGGAATGAAATCAGTTTCCGGGAAACAGGAGGTATTTGCAATGCGTAAGAATTTTGGAGCCAAGCCCTGGACCTATCCGCAGCCGGTGTTCATCCTGGCCACTTATGGAGAAGACGGCACGGCGGACGCCATGAATGCAGCCTGGGGCGGCATCAGCGATGACAAGGAGCTGTCCATGTGCATCAGCGCCGAGCACAAGACCACCGCCAATATTCTGGCCCGGAAGGCGTTCACCGTCAGCATGGCGACGGCGGAGCAGATGGTCCCCTGCGATTACGTGGGCATCGAGTCCGGCAACCGTGTGGCCAACAAACTGGAAAAGGCGGGCTGGCACACCACGAAATCGGAATTTGTGGATGCGCCTTTGATCGACGAGCTGCCCATGGCGGTGGAGTGCCGCCTGGTGAGCTACGATCCGGAGAGCTGCCGCCTAGTGGGCGAGATCGTCAATGTCAGCGCGGACGAGTCTGTGCTGGATAAAGACGGCAAGATCGACCCAGACAAGCTCCGGCCTATCGTCTTTGACCCCGTGCACAATGCCTATCGCGTTCTGGGCGAAAAGGTGGGCAACGCCTTCCGGGATGGCGCGGAGCTGAAGTAAGAACAGAAGAGACGCCATAAAACACCGGATGGACTTTCCAAATTGCAGGAAAGTCCATCCGGTGTTTTTTCAGTTCCGGCGGCGCTGCCGGAATGCTTGGGTGCGATTGGTCAGGGCTGCACCGCGGTGTGTTCCATAAGACGGATCAGTGCCCGGATGCCCTGGGTATAGGCCCGGACGGAGATGCGCTCGTCGGTACCGTGGACGCCCCTGGCCGCATCCTCCGGAGAAGCCAGGAAGGGACTATAACGAAGGCAGGTGTCGCAGACGATCTCGTAGCAGTGGGCATCCGTGGCGCCTGCGGTCAGCGACGGCAAAAACACCACGTCCCGGAAGTAGCGGCGCATAGTCTCCACCAGTCGGGCATAGCCATATCCGTCGGAGCGGGCGGTGGCGGAGGGATCGTTTGCCTGGAGGAACCGCAGCTCCACGCTCTTATCCGCCACAGCCTGACGCACATGGGACAGGACCTGCTCCGCCGTCTCTCCCTCCGCGATGCGGAAATTCACCACGGCGCTCATATCCTGGGGCATGACATTGCAGGCGGCGCTGCTGCCGCGAATGACGGTGGGGGCGATGGTGGTGGTGACGAACGGGAACAGCGCCCGGGTCTCATAGCAGTATCGGGCGATGGCATCGGCGTTTTGGTCCACATCCTGCACCAATGTTTTGAGGGGTTCCTCCGTCACATAAGGGGCGATGGCCCGGAAGGCGCCTGCCATGACCGGCGTCAGGCGGACGGGGAAAGGATGCTCCACGATGCGGGCAATGGCCTGGCTGATGCGGCCCAGAGACGTCCCGCCGAAGGGTCGGCTGGAGTGGCCGCCCGGGCTGCGGACGGTCAGCTCCAGGTCGGCGTATCCCTTTTCCATCAGCTCCACAGGGGCGATATACGTCCCGGGCGCACCGTAGGCATCGCCGCTTTCGATGGTGCAGCTGCCCTCATCCAGAACAAATTCCAGCTGTATGCCCCGGCTTTGCAGGGTCTCGGCGATGGTTTTGGCACCCAGATTCAGCGTCTCCTCATCGTCGCCGAAGGCAAGATACACCGTGCGGCGCAAGCGCTGGCCGTGGGAGAGAAGGTACTCCGCCGCCTCCAGGCAGCCGAACACCTGGTTTTTGATGTCCAGCGTGCCCCGGCCCCAGATGTAGCCCTGGGCGATGGCACCGGAGAAGGCGGGATAGGTCCAGTCCTCCTCTGTACCCTCCACCACCGGCACTACATCCTGGTGGGACATGAACAGGCAAGGCCGCAGGCCCGGGTCGCTGCCGGGCAGTGTGATGAGCAGGGAGCGCTGTCCCAGCACCTCCATGGTGCCCGCAGCCATCACATGGGGATAGCCGGAGCGGATCAGCGCGTGAAGCTGGTCAAAAGGACCGTAGTCCGTCAGGCTGTGGTCGGCGCAGTTGATGGTTTTGCATTGGATGGCCCGGCTCAGGCGCTCCGCGGCGCCCTGGCCGTCCAGGTCGGGATAATCGTGCTCGTGGTCAAAAAATGTATCAATGGATCTCATAAACCTTTATCCTCCAAGTAACGGCTGAGAAATTCCCGGGTACGGGACTCCCTAGGGGCTCCGAACAGCTGGGCAGGGGGACCCTGCTCGAGAATGACGCCCTGGTCCATGAATACCACCCGGTCGCTGACCTCCTTGGCGAAGGCCATCTCGTGGGTGACCACCACCATGGTCATTCCCTCCTTGGCCAGGGCTTTCATCACATCCAGTACCTCGCCCACGATCTCCGGATCCAATGCGGAGGTGGGCTCGTCAAAGAGCATGATCTCCGGCTCCATGCAAAGCGCCCGGGCGATGGCCACCCGCTGCTTCTGGCCGCCGGAGAGCCGGCGGGAGTCGGCGTGGATAAAGCTGCCCAGGCCCACCGCTTTCAGGTGGCGGATGGCGGTCTCCTCCGCCTGGGCCTTGGGGATGTGCCGGACGGACATGGGCGCCATGGTGCAGTTGTCCAGCACATTTTTGTTGTTGAAGAGGTTGAAGGTCTGAAAGACCATGCCGATCTTCTGGCGCAGGGCATCCAGATCGGTGTCCAGGTCGGTCAGGTCCTGGCCGTCGAACCAGATGTGGCCGCAGTCGGGCTCCTCCAGCAGATTCAGACAGCGCAGCAGGGTGGATTTGCCGGAGCCGGAGGCGCCGATGATGCACACCACCTCGCCTTTGTGCACGTCCAGATCGATGCCCTTGAGGACTTTCAATGGGCCGAAGGACTTTTCCAGCCCCCGGATGGAGAGAATCGGTTCCATAGGCACCTCCTTAGTTGGAACTGGGGATCCCGCGATAGGTGCTCAGACTCAGCTTGCGGGAGAGCTTGTTCAAAAGGGCACTGATGCAGCAGGTCAGGATCAGGTAGATCACGGCGGCCGTCACATAGTTGGGCAGGTACTTGTAGTAGATGCCTGCCACGCTGCTGGCCGCGTACATCAGCTCCACCACACCGATGACATTGAGCACGGAGGAGTCCTTGATGTTGATGATCATCTCGTTGCCGATGGCGGGGATGGAATTTTTCAGAGCCTGGGGGAAGACCACCTTCATCATGGTCTGCCAAGCGCTCATGCCCAGAGAGCGGGCGGCCTCCGTCTGCCCGGCGTCAATGGACTCCACGCCGCCCCGCAGCACCTCGGAGAGGTAGGCGGCGGAGTTGAGGGAGACGGTGGTGAGGCCCGCGATGTAGAAGCTCCAGATGGTGTTGATCTCCGTGACGGACAAGCTGGTGTGATCGGTGAAAAGGCCGAAGCCCGCGTAGTAGATGATGCAGGCCTGGAGCATCATGGGCGTGCCCCGGACCACTGTCACATACAGCAGGGAAAAGCGGCTGCACACCACCTTGAGGAATTTGATGTGATCCCGGTCCCGCCGGCCCGGCTTCTGGATACGCAGGAACACCAGTCCCACTGCCAGAAGGAAGCCGAAGATGGTGCCGAAGAACGCCAGACGCAGTGTGGTCCAGAGTCCCGTGAGGAACAGCGATTTGCTGTTATAGAGCATGTACACCATGGACTGGAAGAAGGGGGTCGGCGCGCTGTCCATTCCGGTGACCTCGGTGACCACCTGGAGAAGTACATGGATCCGGTCCGCCGCGAAGAGGGCGAACACGGCCCACACCACATAGGATCCGTACCGGGCTGCCCGGCGGGCGGCGGTGGTGCAGAACCGGGAGCGGCTGCGGTAGGTCCGGCCCAGGCGGAGCTTATCGGCCAAGGCTGCCAGGGCCGCCAGAGCGAAGAGCGCGCACAGCGCAAGGGAAGCATAGACCGCCGGCAAAGAGGCGAGGAAGAAGCCGCAGCGACTGGAACAGCGCCAGATCAGGACACACAGCGCGCACAGCACACAGCCGGAGAGATAGACATAGGGGTGGTCCGCCGAGACAAACCGGACCAGGCGCCGTCCCTTGTCCGCAAACCACTTTCCTGTGTCTGCGGGCACGGCGCACAGCAATGCAAGAAATCCGTTCATGGCGCGTTACTTGGGCTGGCGCTCACAGGCGGCGTTGAAGATCTCCGTGCGGGTCTCGTCATCCAGCGTGGCCAGAGCGGCGTTGACCTGCTCCAGAAGCTCCGTGTCATCCTTCCGCAGGCCTACGCAGGAGCCGTTGAAGCCCAGGTCGAAGCCCTGGCCGTCGGCAAACTCGATGACCTTAAAGGTGGGATTGGCGGCAAGGTAGCCCGGGGTGTTCTCCATATTCACCACGATGGCATCGCAGGTTCCCTGGGCCAGGCGGGAGATCTGGTTGGGCACGCTGTCCACGGCGGGCAGGTGGTTGACGCCTTCAATCTGGTCGATGACGGTATCCAGCATGGTGTCCTTCTGGCCCAGTACGCTGGCACCGGAGAAATCCTGGATGGAGGTGGCGTCGGCGTAGGGGGAGTCGCCGTTGACCATGAGGCCGTACTCCGTGAGCTTATAGGGGTCGCTGAAATTGATGGACTCCCGGCGTTCGGCGGTGTCGGCCATGCCGGCGATGATCATATCGATCTGGCCGGCGTTCAGCGCCTCGATCAGGCCGGACCAGGCCAGCTTGACGATGACCAGCTCCGCGCCCAGCTCATCGGCGATGTGGCGGGCGATCTGCACGTCGTTGCCGTCGGCGTAGAAGCCGGGCAGGTTCTCGATGGGGACATTGTAGTCGCTCTGGGTGTCCTCCTGCCAGTTGTTGGGAGCGTAAGCGCACTCCATGCCCACCCGGATCACGGTGGGAGTTTCTCCGGTCCCGGCGGCTTCAGCGCTCCCGGCGGCATCGGGCTGTTCCTGGGCGGACGGGGTCTCCTGCGCGCCGCAGGCGGCCAGGCTCAGCGTCATGACCAGCGTCAGCAGCAGGGCAAACAATCTTCTCTTCTTCATGGGGATCATCCTTTCTCTGTTTGTATAAAAAAACAGCCATGGATACAGTGAAGCATCCACGGCTGGCATTGAAGGATACAATTCCCCCACAAAGGAGGCAATTGGCCAATGATAGCGCTCCACATCTGTGACAGTCCGCCGGATGTTCTCCGTCGGCCCAGCAGCGCATGCTCAGGCGGCATGCCCCACTTCGGCGGCGGACCCTTTCCTCTCCCGGAGTGCCTGCTCCGTCAGGGGGAGAGTACTGATGTACACCGCGCCTCTACCATTGTCTCGGCCCCGGATCGGGCCGAAGCAACTTTGTGAAATTGTTTTGCACAGAATAACCTTTCCGACGTCGGTTGTCAAGAGGGAATAAAAAATTTTTCCGGAACTGGTAAAAAATGCGAAAAATGAGTCTGTGTTTTTATGCACAACGCATGTAAATATTCTCTCTTGCCCTGTGGGCTCAGTCCCACTGGTTGAAGAGGATCTGCCCGATGGTCTGCGGCTTCCAATCCCGGATCTGTGCCAGCTCCGCAGGACAAAGACGGCTCAAAACACCGGCCTCCGTGCAGCTTATGGACAAATCGCCGGGCTGCAGCAGACGGTATGGGGAAAGAAGCGGGCTTGCCGGAAAGGTGGGGGTATCCGCAAAGGCACCGGCAGAGAGGTCCGCTGATGCGGAAAAGGTGATGTAAGGGAAATAGGCGTTGCGCAGCAGGCAGCATGGCCCCGTCGGCAGCAGGAGCGCGCCCGCATAAAAATTTTTGCACAGCAGCGTTTCGTCCGTTTCCAGGACTTTTCCGCCTGCCTCCCGGGCAAGGCTGTGACATAGTGTACGGAATTCCCGGGACGAGGCAGGCTGGATCCACGGTCCTCCGGGGCCGAAAAAGCCAGTGACGCCTGCGGGGAGCGGTACGAGCAAAGGGGGGAGCGTGTTCATGGGCGGCCTCCTTTCAGGAGGACTGCCGGCATAGGAGGTCCGTCTGCTCCGAGCCCTCCGGCGCTTTAACGTTTGTATACAGAGTCTGCTGGCGGAGAAATTCCCGAAGCTGAGGGAACGTCCCGGTGACCAGATCTGCCTTCTGCAAAATCATGGCTCTGTCGGAAACGATGAGGACCAGCAGGTCCTCCGTCTCCAGAGCAAACGTGATTTCGCCGTAGGGGACCTGATAGACAGCGTCTACCCCATCTGCCGTGATGGACATGCCGTCCTCGGAAAAGGTGACGCGCGCGGACTCCAGATCTGCCGCAGCTCTGTTTTGCAGCAGCCGGGCGGCTTCCCGCTCGTAGGGAGCGGATCTTTTCCGCCTGCTGGTCAGCAGCGCTGTCACGCCCACGGCGGCCTCGGCGATCCCGAACCACAGTACGGGGTCCGGAATGTCCGGGCTGCCCCAGGCACCCACGCACAGCAGCACGCCTATCAGGAGACTCAGGCTCCCCAGCAGGGTGGGCCGGCACGCCCAGAGGACCACGGTTGCCATGCTGAAAGCTGCCGCCCCCACCAGCATGGGAAGCAGCAGCTGCGCCGGGTCCATCAGACCAGGGACCAGCAGGATCAGACCCAGCAGCCAGTTGAGGAGCGACAGAATGGTCCGCCGCCGGCGCCTTTTTTGCCGCACAGCCTGCGGGCCTCTGTCCTTGCGGTTGAGCCGGTCCGCCAGCGCCCACAGCCGGGGGCACTTTTCCCGGGAAACCAGCTCCACCCGCGTCTCCAGGGCGCGGGCCACCTGACAAAGCAGCCGGTCAGGGTCCGGCGGTGTGATCTGAAAGGAAAATGTCTGCTCCATAAAAAACCTCCTGCTTTCGGATTCAGGGCTGTTCGTCTTGCCAGCTTGCCGCTGCTTCTTCCCGGGTGGGGACGCGGGGCAGCAGGCAGGAAAAATCCTGGCCGAACAGTGGGTGGGCCAGGCGGGTGAGCCATTGGGTCAGGATCTCCGGAGTGAGGGGCCGCTCTTCCGACAAAAAGATGACCGCGTAGCGCGGGGGAAGCGGCGGTGACTGCAGGGACAGCAGTGTGCCGCCAGGCGGCAGAGGCTGGTTGCAGAAGGAAAGACCCGGTGTGAAATTCCCGTAATACAGTGCGCCGATGAAAAATTCTGCTTTTTCCTGTTCCAGTGCCTCCGCCCGGCGAAGGAACGCGGGATAGTCCGGGTGATCCGGCGGCATGAAATCCTGCTCTTGGATCATATGGCGCAGCTCGTGCAGGTTATAAAGATCGAAATGAAAAAACGGCATGCTGCCGGAGGCATCGTCTGAGAGTGTGCACTCCACCCAGTGAGGAGGAGAGAAATCTTCTTCGATGGAATAGGCGCACCACCAGTAATTCCAGTAATCCACCTGGATGTATTTGACAGGACCTTGGCGCATGAGACCTCCTTTTCGCATTGACGGGGCGGGTAGATTTGTGCTATACCGAATATAGCATGGATGCCTGTGGTTTCCATGAAGTTTCCCTTAAGAATCCTAAAGAAAGCCGCCATAGAGGCGGTGGGCGGAAAGGTGGAGCATCATGCGGGAAGAGGAAAAGATTTTTGCCGGAAAGCTGTTTGACGCCCAGACTCAGGAGCTCCGGGACATCAAGCACAAAGCGCACAGCCTTTGCATGAAATTCAACAGCATGGATGAATACGACCCGGAGCGGCTGCCTCTCATCCGCCAATTCATCGGCGCCATCGGGGAGAAGTATCACTTCCAGGGACCCATTCAGTTCAACTACGGCAGCCATACCTTCATTGGAGAAAATTTCTTCGCCAACTTCAATCTCACGGTCATGGACGACGGAAAGATCTTCATCGGCAATGACGTGATGATGGGGCCCAATGTGAGCCTGCTTTGCACGAACCATCCCCTGATCGCCCAGGAGCGGGCCAGAATGCGCTACCCGGACGGGCATGTGTCCATGTCCGAATTTGCCGGGGAGATCCATATTGAGGACGATGTTTGGCTGGCGGCAAACGTGGTGGTCATCGACGGTGTGACCATCGGCAAGGGGGCGGTCATCGGCGCCGGCAGCGTGGTGACCCGGGACATCCCGGCGGGATGGCTGGCGGCAGGCGTGCCGGCCCGGCCCATCCGGGAAATCAGTGACCGGGATTCCAAGCTGGACCTGCTGGTTCCCTGAACAGAACAAAACAAAGCAGAGGGGAAAATCGAAAGATTTTCCCCTCTGCTTTGTTGTTTGCAGGCGGTGGGATCATGGATCGCGGTCCTCCTCCGGCGGGAGCGGGTGCCAGGATGGCGGCTCCTTCCGGCGGGAAAACAACCGCCGGATCCGGTCCAGCACAGCCTCCACAAGGTGGAACCACAAAAGTCCGAACAAAAAGACCGCCACCAGAAAAAGGGCGAACGCCCCTAAAGCACCCAAGGACATGGCGCCTTACCGGGTGGCGAAACGGTTGGTGAAAAAGTCCGTGAAGGCGGCCAGTTCCTCCTCCTGGGACACATAGACGTACAGAGATTCGTCATCCAGCCAGTCATAGGCATTGATGCCGATATAGCCCTTTTTATCCGGGTAGATGATGAAGGCCTCCGTGGGGTACTTGTTCCGGTATGCCTTGAGAATTTCGGAACGGCGGTAGAAGGTGGGATCGCCGCAGCCGGACAGATCTGGGACCGTGGGGACCACCGCGATGGTCTCCCGGGATTCATCCCAACCTACGATGAGATTGCCGATTTTGGTTTTGCTTCCATGGACAAAGCCGTAATTGAACCGGGCCACGTCCTCCGTGTAGCCGAAGATCAGGCGATACCGGTCGCCGTCCTCCACCACCTGGTTGAAGAGCGTGCGCATTTTCTGCGCATTTGCCCGGCTTTTCTCCATGTCTACCTGAGGTCCCTGAAAGAGCTTACTGAAAAATCCCATGTTCTGTTCCTCCTGAAATTTTTTACAGCGCGGCGGACCGCGCGGTTTTACGTTGTAAAATAAATATAAATTTTGCTGTTTGTTTTTATTTGGCAGGAGAGAAATCCGCCGCGGCCGCAGCCGGGCGGATGGTGAGGTCAAGCGGTCACTGCGATGCAGGATGGCGCAAAGAGTCCAGATAGTCCACCAGAGCATCGATCTGAAACGAGACGGTTTTCTCGGCAGCCTCCGGAACAAGCAGGGGCAGCGTTTCCGGAATGGCCCGGCGGATGACCAGGATGGCAAGGCACAGATTGGTGAACAGCTGCACCCGCTCCGTGTCCGGCTGAATGCCGAAGCACTCCAGGATGCCGCCGAACAGCCGGGCCTGCTTTTCCCGGAAGACCCGATAGCTGTCCGCCGGCAGCCGCCGGAAGATCAGCTGCTGCTCTTCCACGGTCAAAACCGCGATACCGTTTTCCTCTCCATAACAGCAGGTGTGAAGGAAAGTCCTCACGGCGTCTTTCCAGCACAGGGAGGGATCTGCCATCAGAGTCCTGGCGTAAGCAAGGATCTTGGGCTGCTGGAGGTACAGCGTCTCCACGATCAGGTCTTCCTTGGTCGGAAAGAAGGAGTAGAAAAAGGTGCGGGAGATGCCCACAGCCCGATAGATCTGTTCCACAGTGGTATGCTGGATGCCCTGACGCGCCATCAGTTCCAGAGCCTTGGACACCAGCGCCTGCCGGATCTGTACACGTTCTTCTTCTGAATAAGCTACCTTTGGCATAGGACACCCTCTAAATAAAGATGATTTTTTATATTTGTATTTATTCTATCACAGGAGACGGGAAAAGACAAGCATAATCGGCGTATCTGACAGCGCGCCGCCGGATGGAATTATTTTGACAAGCGGGAGAAAAAGGCGTATGGTCATGAAAGAATGCGAGCTTGCCCCTGGCGGCGAAAATGGCGATGGGGGCAAAAAACAGGAGGAACAGCGGTATGCAGACGGCGGCGGAGTTGAAAAACCTGCTGGACAGGATCGACCACAGGGGCTATCCGGCCTATAAAGAAACGAAGGGGACCTATGACTTTGGGGAGTATGTACTGTCCATCGACCACGTACAGGGAGATCCGTTTGCGTCGCCCTCCCGGCTGAGCATCCGGGTCAGCGGAAGAATGGCCGGCTTCCCGGAAGCGCTGTATGGGATGCCCTGCCGGCGGATCGCGCTGCAGGATGCTCTGCTGCGGGGGTTTGCCCTCCAGGCGGAGCAGGCCTCGTATCAGGCCAAAGGCTCCGGTCACAGCGGATTGATCTCCGTCAGCCGCTGTGGGCAGGAGGTGCTGGAGCGGACTGGCTGCTGCATCGGAGAAGATGGCGGCGTTCTGGTGCGGCTGGAAGTGGGCTTCCCGGCCAACGGGCGGACCATCAACGCCCGGGAACTGGAGAAGATCCTCTTTACGCTGCTGCCCCGGTGCGTACGGGCATCCCTGCTCTATAAAAATCTCGATGGGGCGCGTCTGCAAGCTGCGGCGGATCTGGCGGAGGATCAGCAGTATGTCCGGGATGCGCTGCCCGGCCTTGGCCTTTGTGCGTTTGTGGCGGACGGCAGCATCCTGCCCCGGGCCTCCGGCGTTTCCGCCCGGCCTATGCAGGGCGCCGTGCCGTTCCGCGCCCCAAAAGAGCTGGCGGTAACGCTCCGCCTGCCCCATGGGGGAACGATTACCGGCATGGGTATCCCCAGGGGCGTTACGCTGATCGTGGGCGGTGGTTATCACGGAAAGTCCACACTGCTCAAGGCGTTGGAGCTGGGAGTGTATGACCACATTGCCGGTGACGGGCGGGAATTTGTCATCACGGACCCCACCGCTGTGAAGATCCGCGCGGAGGACGGCCGCAGCATCCGCAGAACAGATATCTCCATGTTCATCAGCGGCCTGCCCAACGGGAAGGACACCACGTCCTTTACAACAGAGGATGCCAGCGGCAGTACCTCCCAGGCGGCCAATGTGGTGGAGGGAATGGAGGCGGGCGCGGGCGTGCTGCTCATGGACGAGGATACCAGCGCCACCAATTTCATGGTGCGGGACGCGCTGATGCAGCGGGTCATCCGCCGGGACATGGAGCCCATCACCCCCTTTATTGAGCGGGTACGGGAGCTGTATGACCGGTTCGGTATTTCCACCATCCTGGTGGCGGGAAGCTCCGGGGCCTATTTCCATGTGGCGGACCATATCATCCAGATGGACCGCTATGAGCCAAAAGATATTACGGCCCTGGCAAAACAGGAAGCTGCTGCGTTTGATACGGCCCCCGAGTCCCGGGAGGCGGCCCGCAAGCCGGACTTTGCCCGCCGTCCCAGGGCGGCTGCACTGCCCTCCGACGGGAGGGCCAAGCTCAAGACTATGGGACGGGACGGCTTTTCCCTCAATCGGGAAACGGTGGATCTGCGGTATGTGGAGCAGCTGTGCGACGGGGAACAGACCGCCGCGTTGGGCTGGTGCGTGCTGTATGCCCAGCGGCATCTGCTGGACGGAAAACGGACGCTGGGGCAGGTAGCAGAGGCGCTGGATCAGGTGATGGCCCGCCGGACGCCCGCGGCGCTTTGCGAGGGGCAGGCAGGAGTCCCGTTTTTGGCCCGGCCCAGAAAGCAGGAAATCTTTTCCTGCCTCAACCGCATGCGCAGCCTGCGGATGTGAGTGACTGAAAAAGGGAACGGCCGGCGGGCCTTTCAGACCTCCAGTGTCTGTATGGCTTTGCCGGTCTGCTCCTCCAAAAAGCGGCGGAAGGCGGCCTTGCTCCCGCCGGCCAGATAGGCCTTGTCATAGGCTTGGGCGCATTCCTGCCCCAGAATGAAGATGAAGAAGTGGGCGTCTTCCACCAAAAGGCGCACGCTACTGTACGGCAAGCGGACGGATACGCCGGAGATCTGCGACTCGTAGCAGTCGGCATGAAAGACAGTATGGACCAGCTCGGAGCCAGAAAAGGCATATTTTCTGGTAAGGAAAGCACTGCATGCGTCCTCCTTCCAGATCAGCAGCAGGAGCGCAGCAATGGCCAGAGCGAACCCGACCCATACGCAGGGGGTGTCCAGCGAAGCGAAGAGGAACACCAGGCAGAACAGGAGGCTGCCCCCGGTAAGGAGCCGGGCGCGGCGGGAGGCGGC
>CABQCB010000007.1 GCA_902462475.1 uncultured Oscillibacter sp.
AGGCGGGTCAGCTCCGCCATGGCCCGGGTCATCAGCAGCGCCTTGGTATTGTCCTGGAACCCAAGACCCGTGCAGATGCCGCAGCTGAGGGCCACCACGTTTTTCATGGCACCGGACAGCTCCACGCCCACGATGTCATAGCTGGTGTAGATGCGGAAATAGTCATTCATGAACGCATCCTGCACAAACCGGGCAGCCGTCCGGTCCGGACAGGCGGAGACGCAGCCGGTGGGCAGGCGGACTCCTACTTCCTCGGCGTGGGAGGGTCCGGAAAGTGCTACCACTTTACAGATATTCTTCGTCTCCTCCTGCAGGATCTGGCTCATGCGCAGGTTCGTGTCCCGCTCAATGCCCTTGGATACGCTCACCAGCACCGTCTTTTCCGTCAGGTACGGGGCAATCTTCCGGCCCGTCTCCCGCACGGCAAAGGACGGCGCGGCGCATACCACGAGATCCGCCCCACGCAGGCAATCCAGATCCCCGGTAATATGGAGTGTCTCCGGCAGGATCACCCCTTTGAGCAGCGGATTTTCCCGGGTCTTTTCCATCTCCGCGGCCTTGGCAGGATTATGGGACCAGAGCCACGTATCATGACCGTTGTCACACAGCACCTGGCTCAGTGCCGTGCCCCAGCCGCCGCTGCCGACCACTACCGCTTTCATTGGGACCCCTCCTTCTTATGGTGGAAGCTGAATTTATTTTCATTGCCATGGATGAGCCGCTGAATGTTGGCCCGGTGCTGCCAGACCACCAGACCTCCGATGATGAAGGCCAGCACTACGATGGACGGGTAGGGATAGCAGTACCAGGAGATAAAGGGGAAGCTGGCCCCGGCCCACACGGAGCCCAGAGACACATACCGGGTCAATATGGCCAGGATCAAAAAGCCGCCCCAGACCACCAGGGCAATGCGCCAGTCCATCATAATGGCAATGGTGCCGCCGGAGAGGATGCCCTTGCCCCCCTTGAAATGGAACATGCAGGGGAACATGTGGCCCAGCAGGCACCAAAGAGCCGCCCAGTATTTTCCGAACACCAGGCCGCCAAACAGCCACTGCCCCAGCAAAACGGCAATGACTGCCTTCAGCACATCACACATGATGACCACAAACGTCAGCGGGCCGCCAAATGTACGGTAGAAATTGGTCAGGCCCGCATTGCCGCTGCCATGACTGCGGACGTCATCCCGGAGAATATACTTAGAGACGATGACGGCGCCGTTGAAGCAGCCCAGGAAATACGCACCGACCGCAACCACCGCCAGCAGCAACACCAGCTCCGCGCCGGACGGCACCGCATAGATCACGATATCGGTCGCTCCGCCGCTCATAAACATCACTCCTCCTTATCGCCCTTCTGCCGGATGGAGAGGATGATGGGGGTGCCCTCCAGGCCGAAGGTATTGCGGATGCAGTTTTCGATATACCGCTGGTAGGAGAAGTGGAACAGCCGGGCGTCATTGCAGAAAATGACGAAGTGGGGCGGGCGGATGCCCACCTGGGTCATATAGTAGATCTTCAGGCGGCGGCCCTTGTCAGAGGGCGGCTGCACCCGGGTCTGGGCATCCGCCAGGACGTTGTTGAGCATGCCGGTGGTGATCCGGGTGCTGGCCTGGTTGGACACGTAGTCGATGAGCTCGAACAGCCGATCCACCCGCTGGCCGGTCTTGGCGGAGATGAACAAAATGGGAGCATAGGGCATAAACGCCAGGTCCTGGCGGACCTTTTCCCGCATCTTGTCCATGGTCTTGCCGTCTTTTTCCACCAGGTCCCACTTATTGATGACGATGATGCTGGCCTTGCCGGCCTCGTGGGCCAGGCCCGCCACCTTGGTGTCCTGCTCCGTGACACCCTCGGTGGCGTCGATCATGATGAGGCACACGTCGCTGCGCTCAATGGCCATAGTGGCCCGGAGGACGGAGTACTTTTCGATCTCCTCCTCCACCTTGGACTTGCGGCGGATGCCGGCGGTGTCGATGAACACGAACGCGCCCTTGTCGTTTTCAAACCGGGAGTCGATGGCATCCCGGGTAGTGCCGGCCACATCGGAGACGATGACCCGCTCCTCCCCCAGGATCTTGTTCACCAGGGAGGATTTGCCCGCGTTGGGCTTGCCGATGACGGCCACTTTGATGGCGTCATCCTCTTCCTCCTCTTCCTCCTCCGGCGGGAAATACTGCACGCAGGCGTCCAGCAGGTCGCCGGTGCCGTGGCCGTGGACGGCGGAGACGGCGATGGGGTCTCCCAGGCCCAGATTATAGAACTCGTAAAAATCCGGGTCGGTGGTGCCGGTGGAGTCCATCTTGTTCACCGCCAGCACAATGGGCTTGCCGCTGCGCAGCAGCATGGAAGCCACCTCCTGGTCGGAGGCGGTGAGTCCGGTCTTGATATCCGTCAAAAACACGATGACCGTTGCGTTGTCGATGGCGATCTGGGCCTGCTGACGCATGAACTCCAGGATCATATTGTCGGTGCGGGGCTCGATGCCGCCGGTGTCGATCAGGGTGAACTTCCGGCCGTTCCAGTCCGTCTCCCCGTAAATGCGGTCCCGGGTGACGCCGGGTGTATCCTCCACGATGGAAAGCCGCTTGCCGATCAGCTTGTTGAACAGCATGGACTTGCCTACGTTAGGCCGCCCCACGATGGCAACCACAGGTTTCATCGGCTCTCACTTCCTTTCCTCTGTTCTCATAAAAAACCAAGTTTATTATACCCGCCCACCGGCGGGATAGCAAGACAAAAAGCAAGGAGGGAAGAGCTTTCTCTTCCCTCCTAAAGCAAGCATGCAATTGTGCCTTACTTCGCGACGACGGACTTCACAACCTTGACCTCACGGCCATTGTAAGTACCGCACTCCTGGCACATTCTGTGAGGCAGGTGCAGCGCACCGCATTTCGGGCATGCAACGAGACCGGGCATGTCCAGCTTCCAGTGAGAGCTGCGCCGCTTGTCGCGTCTTGCTTTGGATACTTTTCCCTTAGGTACTGCCATTATGACACCTCCTTGATCTTTCAAAGGCGCGGGAGGTCAAGCCCGTCCTTATTTTATCCTTTATTTGTTCTCCAAAAGCTTGGCCAGGACTGCCAGCCGCGGGTCTTGCTCCTTTTTACAGGAACAGGGGCCGAGGTTCAGATCAGCGCCGCACCTGGGGCACAGTCCTTTGCAATCTTCCGAACACAGAGTTTTGGTGTCCATTCCGAGAATGAACGCGGTGCGGGCCAGCTCGCCCACATCCACCTTGTCCTGCTCCAGCAGCACGATCTCGTCGTTGTCCTCGTCCTGGAGCTCCTGGGCCAGCATACAGCTGTACGGCACTTCCTTATCCTGGGAAAATGCCTTCCCGCAGCGGTCACACACCGCATCCAGCGTGGTGCGGGCTGTCAGGTCCAGATGCAGCACGTCGGCGCTGCTGTACGCCTCGCCCTCCACCGTCACCGGCTGGCTGACGGGATGCCGGCCGGAAAATTCCAGATCGGAAAGATCCATGGTAAACCGGAACGGCAGGCGCGTACCAGGGTCGCGCAAAATCGGTTTTACATCTAAAAGCATAAGCTACCTCGCAATGACACGAGTAGTATTATAATAGATGGACCACCCGTTGTCAAACAGTTTTTTCAATTTCTTCCGGATTTCTTTTACCGCTTGTCCTTTTCCGGGTCCAGATGCTTCCGCTCCAGATCGATGCCCATGATGGCAAAGCGGAACCCGCTGCGGATCACCTCATAGGTGGTGATATGGTAGGCATCGGACGGCCAGCGGTCCTCCCACTCCTGGCGCAGCATGCCCGCAAGGCGGCCGCACATAGGGTCGGGCATCTCCAGCAGCATGGGCGAGAGGTAATTGACCATCATCTGCTTCTCACTCACCCGCACCGCGCCCCGGTTCCAGAAGCGCTGTCGCTTCCATCCGGCCGCCAGGGCGTCCACCAGCGCGCAGGAAAGCGTGCGGAGCTTTTCTTCATCTCCATCGGCGTCCCGCACGGCCTGGGCATACAGGGGGCCGTACTGCTCCATATACGCCCGGAACGCATCCGGGTAGTCCCGGCGGGTAAAGCGGGGGATCCACTGGTCCGCCTCCCGCACGGCAGCGCACAGCGTCTCCACGTTCACGTCCGTCCCTCCTCTTCTTCCTCAGCCTCAGCGATTTCCTCGACCTTTTCCGTCTGCTCCGGCTCGTCCGACCAGCTGTCCGGGTCATCCATGTGCTCCACGCCGTAGCGGTAAGCCTTCCACTCCCGCCACAGCATCCATGCGCCCGCTACGGTGAACACGGTGCCGCCGATGATGTTCACCGCCGGCTGGGGCGCCTCGGGGAGATTTCTAAACAGCTGGATGGCCGTATAGATAAGGTATCCGCCGCCCAGCACCCAGATATAGTTTACCCGGCCGGTCTGCTTTTTGTCTTGCTTTTGCTGGCTCATGGTCTCATTCGCTCTCTTTCCAGAAAATTCTTGCGCCCATCGCTTTACAACCCGGGCGCAAACGGGTATGATAAGGTGAAACTTTCCAACGGGAGGATATCATGCGGGAATTCACCATCGGAAAAAACGACGCCGGCCAGCGGCTGGACCGCTTTGTGGCCAAGAACCTGCCGCTGCTGCCCCCCGCCCTGCTGCAAAAGTACATCCGCCTCAAGCGGATCAAGGTCAACGGCAAGGGCTCCAAGCGGGACACGCGGCTCACAGCCGGCGATGTCCTTCAATTATATATCAATGATGAGTTTTTTGACAAGCCCTCTGAGGAAAACATGTTCCTCACCCTTTTTTCGCCCCAGCTGGACATCGTCTACGAGGACGAGAACCTGCTGCTGGTAAACAAGCGGCCCGGCCTGGTGGTCCACGCCGATGAAACGGAGAAGGTCAACACTCTCATCAACCACATCCAGGCCTACCTTTATCAAAAGCGGGAGTGGAACCCCAAGTGGGAAAACGCCTTTGCCCCCGCCCTTTGCAACCGGATCGACCGCAACACCGGCGGCATCGTCATCGCCGCCAAAAACGCCGAGACGCTGCGCATCCTCAACGAGAAGATCCGGGACCACGAGCTGGAAAAATCCTACCTGTGCATCACCGTGGGCCGTCCCAACCCCGCCGCCGGAAAAGTGGAGGGCTTCCTCTTTAAGGACGAGGCCAAAAAGCAGGTCTACTTCCATTCCCGGCCGGTCCCCGGCGGTAAGACCGCCGTCACCCTTTACAAGACCCTGGAGACCCGGGGCCCCCTCTCCTTGGTGGAGTGCCGTCTGCTCACCGGCCGGACCCACCAGATCCGCGTATCCATGGCGCATCTGGGCTGTCCGCTGCTGGGAGACGGCAAGTACGGCCGGGGCGAGGTGAACCGCCGCTACGGCGAGACCCGCCAGGCCCTCTACTCCTACAAGCTCTCTTTCTCCCTGCCCACAGACGCGGGGATTTTGAACTATCTGCGGGGCCGGACGTTCACCGTGGCGGAGATCCCCTTCCGGGAGAAATATTTTCCCCATATTTAACGGGGGATTTTCCCCCAATCTCTTGACATTTCGGGACGCTTCCGATATCATTCATAATTGCTGAATTTCGACGAGAAAGGTTCCCCCTCAACAGAGAAAAGAGGCGTTTCATTTTAAATCAATTTTTTTATGATGAAATGGGGGAGGATATATGTCCAAAGAGTTGATTCGCCTGCGTGATCTTTGCATGGCGTACGACGACGAGCCGGTTCTCAACAACATCAATCTTTATATCAACGACAAAGAATTCCTCACATTGCTCGGACCCAGCGGGTGCGGTAAGACCACCACGCTGCGGATCATCGGCGGTTTCGCGACACCTACGTCGGGAGACGTGCTGTTCGACGGTGTGAGGATTAATGACGTTCCGCCCTATCGGCGCCAGATCAACACGGTATTCCAAAAGTATGCCCTGTTTCCCCATCTGAACGTCTTTGAAAATATTGCTTTCGGCCTGCGCATGCAGCGCCGGGTCGACCCTGCTGATCCCTCCGGGAAGAAAAAGGTGAAGATCCCGGAAAAGGAGATCCACGAGCGGGTCATGGAAATGCTGGAGATCATCAGCCTCAAGGGCTTTGAAAACCGCAAGCCTGACGCCCTCTCCGGCGGCCAGCAGCAGCGCGTGGCCATCGCCCGTGCCCTGGTGAACCGTCCCAAGGTGCTGCTTCTGGATGAGCCCCTGGGCGCCCTGGACCTGAAGCTGCGCAAGGACATGCAGATCGAGCTCAAGCGCATCCAGCAGCAGGTGGGCATCACCTTTATCTACGTTACCCACGATCAGGAAGAGGCCCTCACCATGTCCGACACCATCGTGGTCATGGACAAGGGCTCCATCCAGCAGATCGGCACCCCGGAGGACATTTACAACGAGCCCAAAAACGCCTTCGTGGCGGACTTTATCGGCGAGTCCAACATCATCGACGGCATCATGGTGCGGGACAAGTGCGTAAAGATGTACGGTCGGGAGTTTCCCTGCCTGGACGGCGGCTTTGCCGAAAACGAGCCGGTGGACGTGGTCATCCGTCCCGAGGACATCGATATCGTTCCCGTGGAGCAGGGCCAGCTGACCGGCACGGTCACCTCCGTCACCTTCAAGGGCATGCAGTACGACATCATCGTGGATTTCCGTGGCTTCAAGTGGCTGATCCAGACCACGGATCACTGCCCCGAGGGCGAGCGCATCGGCATCAAGATCGACCCCGACGGCATCCACGTCATGAAGAAGAGCCAGTATTCCGGCATGTTCGGCGACTACTCCTCCTTCTCTGAGGAATACGACGAGCTGGACGACGCCACGCTGGAAGTGGAGGACGAGGAGGAGAGCGAGGATGCGGAATAAGCTCTCTTGGTTCGCCGTCCCCTATGTTGTCTGGATGGCGCTTTTCGTGGTGGCACCCATCATCATGGTGGTCATCTACGCCTTTTCCACCGCCGACGGCGGCTTCACCCTTGCAAACTTCACCCGTATGGGTACCTATGCGGTGGTGTTCACCCGCTCGTTCAAGCTGGCGCTCATCGCAACGCTGGTGTGCCTGCTGATCGGCTATCCCATCTCCTATATCATGAGCAAGGAGGGCCGGCAGTTCCAGCGGGTGGGCATGGTGCTCATCATGCTGCCCATGTGGATGAACTTTTTGCTGCGGACCTATTCCTGGATGTCCATTCTGGAAAACAACGGCCTTTTGAACCAGTTCTTCCAGAACATCGGCCTCATCGATCTCTATAACACGATCGCCATGCACTTTGCGGCCGATCCGGCATCCTACACGCCCATCACCCACTTCCAGATGCTCAATACCCAGGGCGCCGTGGTGCTGGGTATGGTCTATAACTACCTGCCCTTTATGATCCTGCCCATCTACTCGGTCATCATCAAGCTGGACCACTCCCTGATCGAGGCGGCCCGGGACTTGGGCGCCAACACCTTCCAGGTGTTCCGGCGGGTGATCCTGCCGCTGAGCCTGCCCGGTGTGCTCTCCGGCATCACCATGGTGTTCGTGCCCTCCGTGTCCACGTTCGCCATCAGCAAGATGCTGGGCGGCGGCACAGAGCTGCTGCTGGGCGACCTCATTGAACAGCAGTTCATGGGCAATGCCTATAACCCCCAGCTGGGTGCCGCCATCTCCCTGGTGATGATGGTGATCGTGGTGGTGTGCATGTGGGTGATGAATCGCTTCGGTGAGGGCGAGGAACAGGCGGTGATGCTGTGAAAAAGAACAATTCTGCGCTCAACCGCCTGTTTATGGTGCTGGTGTTCGTCTTTTTGTACGCACCCATCATCCTGCTCATTATCTTTTCCTTCAACGCCGGCAACAGCAATACCGTCTGGAAGGGCTTTTCCCTCACCTGGTACAAAGACCTGCTCCATGACCGGCTCATCATGCAGAGTGTCTACACCACGCTGCTGGTGTCTCTGCTGGCTACGGCCATCGCCACGGTGGCCGGTACTTTCGCCGCCATCGGTTTTTACTCCATGCGCCGCCGGGTGCGGGAGCCGCTGATGACCATCAACAACATCCCCATGATGAACGCGGATATCGTCACAGGCGTGTCTTTGTGCCTGTTCTTCGTGGCGTTTTTTGGCTTCTGGGGCGACTTTGCCTCCTGGTTCAACGGCATCCAGTCCCTGATCCAGCTGCCTACCCGGCTGACCATGGGCTTCGGCACGCTGCTCATCGCCCACGTCAGCTTCAACATTCCCTACGTCATTTTGTCCGTGGGGCCCAAGCTGCGGCAGATGGATAAAAACCTGGTGGACGCCGCCCAGGACCTGGGCTGCACCTGGATGCAGGCCTTCTTCAAGGTCATATTGCCGGAGATCAAGCCCGGCATCGTCTCCGGCGCTCTGACGGCCTTTACCATGAGCATTGACGACTTCGTCATCAGCTATTTCACTGCCGGCTCTTCCGCTTCCACTCTGGCCATGACCATCTACGGCATGACCAAAAAGCGGGTCAGCCCGGAGATCAACGCCATTTCCACATTGCTGTTCGTGACCGTGCTGATTCTGCTGGCCATCGTGAACATCCGGGAGGCCCGGCAGGAGCGCCGCCGGGAGATCCGGCGCATCTGAGGTCCCACGGCCTATTGGCCTTGAGATAAATTTTAGGAGAAACACTGGAGGAATGATCAATTGAAAAAGACACTTGCCTTGGCCCTTGCCATGATGATGGTGGCCGCCATGACCCTGACCGGCTGCGGCAGCAGCGAAGAGGAGCGGGTCGTCAACGTGTGCAGCTGGGGTGAATACATCGATGAGAATTTGATTTATCAATTTGAGGAGGAAACCGGCATCAAGGTCAACTACCAGACGGCTGAGAGCAACGAGGCCCTCTATTCCCTGCTCAAGACCGGAGCCGGCGACTATGACGTCATCGTCCCCTCTGACTATATGATCGCCCGACTGATCGACGAGGACATGCTGGCGGAGCTCAACTACGACAACATTCCCAACTACGAGAAGATCGACGACCGCTACAAGGGCCTGAGCTTCGACCCGGAGAACAAGTACACCGTCCCCTATACCTGGGGCACTCTGGGCATCATCTACAACACCACCATGGTGGATGAGCCCATCACCAGCTGGGACGCCATGTTCGATGAGAAGTACGCGGGCAATGTGCTCATGATCCGCAACTCCCGCGACGCTCTGGCCGCCGCGCTGCTGGACCTGGGCTATGACCTGAACACCACCGACGAAGCCCAGATCCGGGAGGCCTATGAGCTGCTGGCCGATGCCAAGAGCAAGGGCGTGTATCAGGCCTTCGTCATGGACGAGGTGTTCCAGAAGATGGAGGGCGGCAACGCTGCCATCGCCATGTACTACGCCGGCGACTACCTGACCATGCTGGAAAATAACCCTGACCTTGCCTATGTGGTGCCTGAGGAGGGCTCCAACTGGTTCGTGGACGCCATGTGCGTTTTGAAGAACGCCCAGCACAAGGAGGAGGCCGAGGAGTGGATCAACTTCATTGCCTCCACCGAGTCCAACCTGGCCAACATGGACTATATCTGGTACGCCTCCCCCAACGCCGAGGCGCTGGAGTCCTATCCCGCCTACTATGAGGAGACCTATGGCGAGCCTCTGGACATGGGCCTCTATGAGATCATGGCCGCGCCCAGCGAAGTGCTGGACCGCTGCACCCTGTATGAGAACCTGCCCTCCGAGACGCTGACGCTGTACAACGATCTCTGGACCGAGCTGGGTATCTGATCCCGTCACGGAAAACGGCGCTTCCCAGAAGCGCCGTTTCCTTTTATACTGCTGAATTTGGAGGAATCCCTATGATCGTCATCGGAACAAAATGCCAGCTGCATCAGACCGTCACCCAGGAGCTGACCGCCGCCGCCGTGGGCTCCGGCGCCCTGCCGGTGTTCGGTACGCCGTTTATGTGCGCTCTCATGGAAAACGCGGCGATGACCTGTCTCCAGTCCTTCCTGGAGGAGGGCCTGGGCAGCGTGGGCACCCGGCTGGAAGTGAGCCACGACGCCCCCACCCCCATCGGCATGGAGGTCTGGGCGGAGGCGGAGATCACCGCCGTGTCCGAAAACGGCAAGATGGTGGACTTTGCCGTCCGCGCCTGGGACGAGCGTGGCCCCATCGGCTCCGGCGTCCACACCCGCGCCATCATCAAAAATGAAAAATTCCTGGCCAAGTGCAACGCCAAGCTGGAAGGCTGAGTCCCCGCAGCAAAAGAGCCCGTCCCATATTGGGACGGGCTCTTTGTTTCCTCTCTTCTATTGATCCCAAAGGCTCCCCAGCCGCTCCCACAGCTCCACCGCTTTGAACTTCAGCTTGTAGGCGCCGTTTTCCTCCGTGATCAGCTGCACCTGCTCCGCGCTGAGTCCGGCAGCCTGGGCAGCCTCCGGCACATCCTCTGCCGCAGCGGTGCAAAGAGGCGGAAACACCACGCACCACCAGTTCTGACCCTTGGCCTCTCCGATCAGCACCCGCAGGGCAAGATATTCACCGGCCGGAAGCGAAAAGCCGTCATACTCCTTGGTGGGAAAAGACGTCTCCTCCAGACGCACCTCCACATCGTAGTCGTAGCCCTCAGCAGCAATGACCGCTGCGGCCGTCTCTTTCAGATCCGGCAGCGCCCTGGTCAGGACCGTCTCCGCTTCCGCCCGGTCCGCCGTGCCGGTGAGCAGCTGCTCCGCCTGAGAGAGCACCTGGTCCCGCACCAGGAGCTTGAGCGCCTGGTCCTCCTCGGAATCGGAATTGGCCAGCACATGCAGCCGCACCACCCGGTCCGCCAGGCCCGCCTGAGCGCCCAGGCTGACGACGCCCGTCAAAAGCAGCGCCGACAGCAGCGCCAAAAATACCAGCGGCGCTTTGGACTTCGCCGCAGAACACATGGTTTTCATAGGTATCCCTCACTTTCGTTTTGTTTGCATCACTTACCGAAAGCATGGACACCTGTTTTCCTTTTTATACCTTTTTTCTGAAAAAACTCACTGGAGCTTTCCCACCGGGCAAACGCAGTACGTCTCCCGATATGTCTGCTGCAACGTCTGCGCCGCCTGCTGGGCCGCCGCCTCCTGCCGGAACAGGCCGAACACCGTGGGGCCGGAGCCGCTCATGGCCGCATTCATGGCTCCCAGCTCCAATAGCTTATCCTTGATGGCAAACACCTGGTCGTACTCCGACGGCAGTGCCGCTTCAAAAACATTGCAGAGCCGGGACGCCACACCGTCCAGATCTCCTCCGGCCAGGGCCTCACACATGCCGTCCGTGTCCGGCCGGTCGGCAATGGGTGCGTCATCCACCCGGGCAAAGAGCGTGGGGGTGGGAATGCCGAAGTCCGGCTTGCACACCACGATCCAGCATAGCGGCAGCGGCGCAAGGTCTGTGAGCACCTCTCCCCTGCCCTCTGCCAGTGCCGTACCGCCCCGCAGGCAGAACGGCACATCGCTGCCCACCGTCAGCCCGATCTCCTCTAACGCGGCATCCGTCATGTTCGGACACCAATGGTCCCGCAGGATCCGCAGCAGCGCCGCCACGTCCGCGCTGCCGCCGCCCATGCCCGCATAGGCGGGCGTGCGCTTGATCAGTCGGACGCGAAGCCCCGGCACCGGCAGTCCCAGCGTCCTGAAAAAGGCCTCCGCCGCCTGCTGCTCCAGGGTTTTCTTTCCTTCCGGAAGATCCAGCCCGCTCTCCAACCGGAAGCCCTCTGCCGTCTCCTCCACCTGTACCGTATCGCACAGGGACACCGTCTGCATCACCATGCGCATCTCGTGATACCCGTCCGGCCGACGTCCCAGAATATCCAACGTCAAATTGATCTTTGCCGGCGCCTCCCGCTCCCAAACCATACCTTTGTTCATCCTCTCCCCGGGCAAGCCCGGCTTATGGTGCCTTCGTATACCATTCCGGTTCCGCCGCCATGGTACACTTCCATGTTTTTCGATTGCCCCGCAAAGGGGCACGACTCAAATCAAATTCAAAGCCGCTTTGTATTATACCACAGCCTGCTGCCGCAGAAAAGAGGGGGCCCGGATTACTCCAGGCCCCCTCCGCTCTCATCCGGGGTCAGGACCAGCCCCGGCGCTTCCAAAAATCATGAAACGTCTCCGCCAAAATGTACACCGCGCAAACGACCAGCAAAATTACCGCAGGCAGCAGCACCAGCCACACCAGCGCCACGCTCCCGCCCAGATAAAACGCCTCCTGCAGCAGCCGTACCATAGGAGCCTCCTCTCTCCTGCTTTGGCATAATTGCCAAATTCATCAGCAAAGTCCGCTTTTCTTTGGTATGATTATACCATACTCTGCTGCAAAAGAAAAGAGCGGATCTTACAATCGATCCGCTCTTTTTCAGCGCAGGCACCTGGCCTCCACGTAATAGCGCTTGTCTTTAGCTTCTCCCATGGAAAATGCTTTTCTGGGCAGTACGCCGTCTGCCATAACCGTGGGAAACAGCTGCGCCTTTTCCATGGCCGGCAGGCAAAACGCCAGGTTTCCGCTCCTGCGGCCCAGGTTCCGGGCAGTGTCCTCTCCGTGAATATAGTCCAGTCTGCCCGCATGACCGGCCAGATAATCGTCCAGGAACGTCTGGAGGGTCCCCACCGCCAGATGGGCACGGGGCGCAGGGACCGTAACGCTTCCGCTGCCGCCGGCCCAGGTAAAGGAAATAGTGTGGCCTGCTCCCTCCCCCTCGTAGGCACCGGGATAGTAGGCCAGCAGCGCAGAAAGCACCTCCTGCGGCTCCACGCCGAACAGGCAGCGGTGGATGGGCTCGAAGCGCAGCGCCGGGTCGTGGCAGTTCACCACCTCCACCAGAGCAAACCGCTCCGGCAGTACCGTTCCCTCCGGTGCCGCGGCCTTGCGCTCTTCGTAGCAGGCCTTGGCCGCAGCCAGGGAGTGGTTGCCGTCTCCCACGGCGAACAGCATGGAGCCATCCCCGTCACATCTGAGGCGGGCCAGAGCCCGGGCGACCTGCTCCATCTGTCCCTCTGTCAACCGGCTGCCGTGCAGATGGCCGCCGCCCTGGAGCAAGTCAAAATCATAAAGCGGCTCCATCCCCTCTCCTGCCGACAGCGGCTCGATCACCGTACGATCCGGGTCGTCCATGAGCAGCATCACATGGGGAAGCTCCAGCGGCGCCCCCCGGCGTACTGCCATGCGGGGCGGGATCCGGGAGAGCACCGTGCCCTCCGTGGCCCGGATCAGCGCTTTGGAGCCAGGCGTGAAGTCATACCGCTCCAGATCCACCATTCCCACCAGCCCCTGCCGCACGCGGCCGTCGGTCTGGGTACGGCGCACATAAATCATGGACCGGGGCAGCACGCGGAACACATCCCCTTTCAGATACGACGCCATAGCATCGTGGATAGCAGCGATTTCTCCGGCCTCGTTTTCCCCGCCCAGGCGGGCCTCCGGCAAGATCAGATGCAGCGTGGACGGAGCGTCCCCCACCGCCTCCTCCACCGACTGCCAATACTCCGGCTGGGAGGTAAACTGGTCGCAGGCGATCACCGCCCACTTCTTCATATCCGCTGCCCGGGGCAGCAGGATATCCGCAGGATAAAAGCCCACGGTGTCAAACAATGCGTCTTTTTTCAAGTCAAATGCTTCCATATTTCCCCTTACAGTGCCTCCAAAATGGCAGAAAGCAGCCCGTCATACTCCTCATAGGCAGGAATCTGGGGATATTGTGCCTTGATGGCGTCCGTGCTGCGGAACAGGAATCCGGCCTTGCTGGCCTGGATCATGGCCAGATCGTTATAGCTGTCACCGCTGGCAATGGTGTCATAGCCCATGGACTGGAGTGCCTTCACCGTGGTGAGCTTGGACTGGGCACAGCGCATTTTGAAGTCCGTGATCTCCCCGTCCGGCGCCACCACCAGGCTGTTGCAGAAAATGGTGGGCCAGCCCAGCTTTTCCATCAGCGGCATGGCAAACTCCTCAAAGGTATCACTGAGAATGACCACCTGCGTTCTCCGGCGCAGCGCATCCAAAAATGCCTTCGCCCCAGGCAGCGGATCGATTTCAGCGATGGTCTGCTGGATCTGCTTCAATCCAAGGCCGTGCTCTTTCAAAACGCCCAGGCGCCAGCGCATGAGCTTGTCATAATCCGGCTCGTCCCGGGTCGTCCGCTTGAGCTCCGGGATCCCGCTGGCCTCCGCAAAGGCGATCCAGATCTCCGGCACCAGTACGCCCTCCATATCCAGGCAAACAATGTTCATCCCCAGTCCTCCTTTTTTCAATTCCATTGAGATTTTTTCATTATACGCCACAAACCGCCGTCGTGCAATCGGCATGTATATTTTTTGCGCTGCGGGTCATCCTAGGCTTAAATTCCTGCCATGGGGCAGACTGGAGGTTAAAAAAATGCTGTTGGATAAACTGGCGCTGATCCTGGCCATTATCGGTGCCCTCAACTGGGGCGGCATCGGCCTGTTCGGCTTCGACACGGTGGCCTTTTTCTGCGGCGGACAGATGGCCGTGCTGGCCCGCGTGATCTACGCACTGGTGGGCCTTGCCGGAATCTGGTGCATCACACTGCTCTTCCGGGGCGGCGAGGAGACCACGGGGCACGCCCCCCACACGGCCTGAGTCAGGCAAATGGAAAAAGGACGCTGAAAAGCGTCCTTTTTCTTTTGCGTCAGGACCGCTTCATCAGCTCCTGATCTTTTTGCAGCAGTTCGTCCGAGAGGATATCCAGCTGATCCGGCTTGACTACCCGATCCGTCAGACCGCTCTCCTCCAGCTGACCGGCACCCTCGCCGCGGTAGGCCAGCTTCAGGAAGACCGGTGTCAGGATGGAACAGGCTACCACCGTGATGATGACAGGCGTCATCATAGTCTGGCTGATCACACCCATCTCCAGTCCGCGGTTGGCCACGATCAGCGCCACCTCGCCGCGGCACGTCATGCCCAGGCCCACCTGCAAGCTCTCCTTGTTGGTAAAGCCGCACAGCTTGGCACCCAGGCCGCAGCCCACCACCTTGGATATGACCGCCAGCAGCACCAGCAGCAGCGTGAATATCATCACGGAGCCGTCGATACCCCGCACGTCCGCGCTGATGCCCACGCTGGCGAAAAACACCGGCGTGACCAGCAGATAGCTTAGCGGCTCAAACTTGGACTGGATATAGGTGGCCTTGGGCGTGCAGGAGATCGCGAGGCCGGCCACATAGGCACCGATGATATCCGCCACACCGAAAAACGCCTCGGCGCAGTAGGCCATCAACAGGCATAGCACAAACGCCAGCACGGTGAACCGGCGGCGGTTTCTCCCATCGGCCCGGGCCATCATCCAGCAAAAGGCCTTTGTTGCACACCAGCCGACCACAGCGGCAAACACGAAAAACGCCACGATCTTCCCCAGCACCAGTGCCATGCTGGAAGAAGCACCTCCCAGGCCGCTGACGATGGTCAGCGCCACCAGACCCAGCACATCATCGATCAGCGCGGCAGCGAGGATCGTATTGCCCACCCGGGTATTGAGCTTTCCCAGCTCCCGCAGCGTCTCCACGGTGATGCTCACGGAGGTGGCAGTGAGGATCGTGCCTACAAATACCGCCTCCAGCCATCCGCCGGCGGAGATCAGTCCCCAGTGCTCAGCTCCCATGGCAAGGCCGGCGCCCATCAGCAGCGGCGTCAAAACGCCCAGCAGCGCCACCCAGAAACCAGCTTTCCCGGATTCCTTCAGATCCTGGATGCTGGTGCCCACACCGGCAGTAAACAGGATCACGATCACGCCCAACTCAGAGATCTGGTCCAAAAACTCGGTTTCCTGCAGTACATTCAGCATGGAAGGTCCCAGCAGCAAGCCTGCCAGCAGCGATCCAACCACCTGGGGCATCTGGAATTTTTTGGTCAAAATTCCCAAAACCTTGGTGCTCAGCAGAATCAGTGCCAAATCCAGCAAAAAACGATAAGACACGCGTGAATCCCCTTCCCTCTCTCTAAATATTCCACGGCTCGCAAACGTTTGTTTCTAATGGAGTATTTATTTTACCTCTTTTTTTCTAGTTTGCAATGGACGATTTTTACAAATAAATTACCAGCAATTGTGTAATATGCAAAAAAAGTGGCCACTGGTAACCAGTGACCACTTTTTATAGAAGTTCAGCGTATCTGCAATTGTTTCACCAGTGCCGGGTCCGGCGTCACGTAAACGGTGCGGCAGGTGGAGTAGATCACCATGCCCGGCCGCCCGCCGGAGGGCTTTTTCACAAAGCGCACCGGGGTGTAATCCACCGGCACATTGCCGCTTTCCCGGGCCTGGGAGTAGAAGGCTGCCAGCTTGGCCGCCTCCAGGATCGTGTCCTCGTCCACTTCTGCACCGCCGGTACAGAGGATCACATGGGAGCCATGGATCTTCTGGGTATGCAGCCAAATATCCCGATGGTCAGCGTCCTTTAGCGTCAGCTTGTCATTTTGCCGGTTATTCCGCCCCACCAGTACCCGGAATCCGGAGGTGGTACGGAACTCCCGGGGCCGGGCCTGCCGCTTGAGTTCCTTTTTGCCCTTTCCCTGGCTGCGCAGAAAGCCCGCCTGCCGCAGCTCATCCCGGATATCCAGAAAGTCCTGTTCCGTCTCCGCTTCGGCGATCTCCTCCAGAACGCTCTCCAGATACTCCAGATCCCGGCGGGCAATGGACATCTGCTCGGTCAGATACCGCTCCGCCGTCTTTGCCTTGGTATATTTTTTATAATACTTGGCCGCGTTCTGCTGAGGCGTCAGCAGCGGGTCCAGCGCAATGGTGATGGAACCGCCGTCCGGATCATAGTAGTTCTCGCACTCCAGCCGGCTTTGTCCCCGCTCCATGCGGTAGAGATTGGCCGTGATCAGATCGCCGCAGATCCGCAGCTGCTGGCGCTGCTGGGTCGCTTCGTAGTCCTTTTCCTGCACGGCCAGCTTCCGGCGCAGCCGGTCCCTGGCTGTGGTGGCCGCGCGGATCAGCTCCGCGCCCCTCTGCCGGGTCCGCTCCATCCGCTCCCGGGTTTCGTAAAAGGCGTCCAGCAGCGCGCTGAAACTCTCATACCGCTCCAGTGTCACGGCGCTGCCGTACTGCCGTACCGGCACGGAGGAGATCTCCATGGGGCGCCCATTTTGAAGCAGGCAGTATGGCGTAAAGTGATTTTCCTTAATTGCTTTTACATAGGCGGCAAATGCCTCCCAAAGGCGCTGGCGCTGGACCTCATCCATGGTAAACAAGCGGCTGTCCGTCTCTCCAGAAGCGGAGAACACCAGCTCCCTGGCCATCATGGGAGAAAGACCGAAGTAGTGATCCAGCAAAAAAGCATCCGCTTTCCGCTCTTCATCCGCACAGGCGAGCTTTTCCCGGAATCCGTCTTCCGTCTCCTCTGTCACCAGCGTGCGTCCGGTGCTTTCCGGCATTTGATAGTAAAGTCCCGGCAGCACCTGCCGGGCAGCAGACATGTCCGCATCCACCCGGCGCAGGCAGTCGATGATGCGTCCTTCCTCATCCAGCAAAATCAGGTTGGAGCGGCGGCCCATGGCCTCCAGGACCAGCGTCCTGCGGCCGGGACAGCCGAAGTCATCTGTAATATCCAGTTCCAGCTTCACCAACCGCTCCAGCGGCGGCTGGTAAAGGTCTGCCACCCGGGCACCCACCAGGTGCTTGCGCAGCAGCATGCAAAACATGGGCGGCTCGGCGGGATTGTCCCGCAGCAGCTCCGTCAGCTGGATCCGGGGCGCATTGGCGCCGGCATTGAGCAGCAGCCTCCGGTTGCCCCGCAGCAGCAAGATCACCTGATCCCGGGCGGGCTGCTGCACCTTGTCGATGCGCAGCCCCAGCAGCTGGGGGCGCAGCTCTTCCAAAACAGCCTGTAAACAAACAGCATCCAACGCCATGCTCATTCCTCCATCATTGCGCAGAACAGTGCATTGATGCGCTCTGTGCGGCCCTGCAGCCACAGCCATCCAAGCAGCGCCTCCAGCGCCGTCGCCTCACTGTATTGCGCGCGGCTGGCATGGGACGGGATGGAGTGCACCTGGGCATTCCGTCCGCGCTTGAATACCGCCAGTTCCTCCTCCGAGAGCATCGGCAGGATCCGCTCCGCTTTTTCTGCCTGGCTCTCCGCACGCACCAGCGCCACGGCCGCCCGATGCAGTCCCTTCCCCGTGGCTTTTCCGTGGGTGCACAGCCAGGTACGCACCAGAACTTCAAATACCGCGTCCCCCATATGGGCAAGGCCGATGGAGCTGATGGATCGCAGCTGGTCGGCAGATAATGTATTTTCAAAGTAGTTCGCCATTTGGTCTCTCCTTCAGTCCGCACGGTGAATCCGCGCATCACGCGGTGTTAGTATAGCATAGTTTTCCCCGCTTGTCACCCCGGTGTCCTTGCCTGCTGGGTATCCATATGGTATGATAATAAAAATGTTTTGGGAGGTGCGTATGAAGCAGCGGACACGGGCCTATGAGGCCTGGTTTCTCTACTTTATCCTGTATTCCGTTCTGGGCTGGGCCTATGAAGTCTTTTTGGAAGTGGTGGTCTACCGGTGGGGATATTCGGACCGGGGCGTCCTCCATGGCCCCTACTGCCCGGTTTACGGCGTGGGCGCGCTGGCATTTCTGCTGTGCTTCCACCGCCTGATGGCGCAAAAAGAGCCCCGCTGGCTGCGGCTCCTGAAGCCGCTCCTCATCTTCCTGGGATGCATGGCGGTGGCCACCGGCATCGAGCTGGTCACCAGCTATCTGCTGGAGTGGCTCACCGGCAGCTGGCCCTGGCAGACCTATGTGGACTACGGGATCAATTTTCAGGGGCGGATCGCCCTCTCCCCCTCCGTACGCTTCGGCCTGGGCGGGGTGTTCTTTCTGTTCGTGCTCCAGCCTCTGTTCCAGCGGGCGGTGGGTGTTCTCTCCCCCTCTATGCGCACCTGGGTATTCCGCGTTGTTTTTTCCCTATTCCTGCTGGACTGCGCGTTCACCTGGCTGCCTTTGGTATTTTGATATTCTCCTTGCTGTAAAAGGCAAAAAAGACTCCATCCTCTCGGATGGAGTCTTTTTTATTGATGGCGAAACCCTTA